>CAYMQR010000362.1:0-5708 GCA_964392195.1 uncultured bacterium
TACTCGCGGTTGCGCTTGGGATTGAGCAGCCGGTAGGCCTGCAGGTAGAGCAGCAGGCGGATGAAGCCGGTGAAGCGGGTGTCGGCGCTCGGGATCTGCAGCGCCACCCACACCGCCACCAGCGCCGTGACCACGATCCAGAACGCGCGGCTCGCGAGCCGCTGCACTCGCCCGGTGTCGGCGAGGTAGCCCCAGCCGAGGACCACCGCGCACGGCACCACCCACGGCGCCGTGAGCACGCGGGTGGAGAAGAGCGGCACCAGCGCCGCCGCGGCCATCGCGTAGGTGAGGTCGTGGAAGCGCGCCGAGAACCCGCCGCGCAGGAGCGGCCAGCCGCGCGGCGAGCGGGATCTGGACGGGGCGGGAGAGCTCGCGGCGCTCATCCGGGCTCCCCCGGCTGGCGCACCGGTGGAGTGGGGCGCACCTCGATCGGCGCGGGCTCGCCGAACACCGCCTCGGGAGCGGCGACCGGCTGCAGCACCGGGCCGTACGGGTCGAGGCGGGCGAGGGCCTCGAGGATGACGTCGACCTGCGTCGGTCCCGCGCCGTGCGGCACCAGCGCGCCGTGGGTGGCGAGGCGCACCGCGAAGCCGCGGTCGAGGAGCTCGGCGGCGATCCCCGCGGCGCGGCGGATGGCGCTCTCGATCTCGTCGTCGTGGCCGGCCGCGATGCGCGCCGGCGCGGCGGCCTCGGCGACGTCGAGGACGAGGGTCACGCGGCGCATCGCGGGCATCTCGAAGTCGCGCACCAGCAGCGCGCCGGTGCGTCCGCTGTGCTTCCACGAGATGTGGCGCATCGAGTCGCCGTACTGGAACGGGCGGATCGAGTGGAGCTCGTCGCCCGGCCCCTTGCGGTGCGAGGGCTCGCCGCCCTCGCCGAGCCCACGCAGCAGTCCGGCCACCTCGCCGCGATCGAGGGCCGGCAGCACCAGCACCTCGAGCGGGTGCGGGATGCGCCGCCCGCGCTCGATGAAGCCGAACGGGAAGCGGGTGCCGATCCTGAGCCCCGGCAGCCGGGTCACGCCGCGGCGCGTGAAGCGGTACTCGGCGGTCAGCTCGACCTCGCCGCGCGGCGGCACCTGCGGCACGAACTTGAGCAGCACCCTGTCGCCGGCGGTGCTGGTGTCGGTGCACTCCAGCGCGAAGCTCGCGGCGAAGCGCTTGTCGTTGCGCAGCGTGAGCGTCGCCAGCACCGGCTCGCCGGCGTGGATGCGTCCCGGCAGCCGCCGCGCGCCACTCACCCGCCGTAGCGTGGTGAGGGCGAGGATCCCGGACACCAGGAAGAACGCCAGCATCATCGCCAGCGTCAGGTAGAGCAGGTTGTTGCCGGTGTTCATCGCCGCCAGACCGACGGCGAAGGTGAGGATCAGGAACGTGAACCCCTCCGCCCGCATGCGCGGGATCTCCTGCGATCCGGGCGCGGGAAATCGCGACTGGGTGGCGGCGCGCGCGGCCATCAGGCGATGGGGTCGGTCGGGGCGGTGGACGGCGGCCTCAAACCGGCACCGCGACGCGGCCGAGCACCGACTGGATCACCGCGGCGGCTTGCGCGTAGGGTCGGAAGCCGGTGCCGCTGCGGCTGCGCAGCACGATGCGGTGCGCGAGCACCGCGACCGCCATGCGCTTCACGTCGTCGGGCAGCACGTGGTCGCGGCCCTCGACGAGCGCGTGGGCCTGCGCCGCGCGGTAGAGGTGCACGGCGCCCCGGGTGCTCACGCCGAGCTCGACCTGGTCGTGGTCGCGGATCGCGTGGACGATGTCGAGGACGTAGTCCTCGAGCGGCGCGGCCACGCGTACCCTCTCCACCTCGGCCTGGATCTCGATCACCTGCTCGGGCGTGATCACCGGCTCGAGCTCGGCGCGCCCGCCGTAGAGGTCGGGGTTGCGCAGGATCTGACGCTCGTGGTCGCGGTCGGGGTAGCCGAGCCGGAGCGCCACCAGGAAACGATCGAGCTGCGACTCGGGCAGCGGGTAGGTGCCGTGGAACTCGAGGGGGTTCTGGGTGGCGATCACCATGAAAGGCTGCGGCAGCGCGTGGGTGTCGTTGTCGATCGTCACCTGGAACTCGTTCATGGCCTCGAGGAGCGCGCTCTGGGTCTTGGGCGTGGCGCGGTTGATCTCGTCGGCGAGCACGATGTTCGCGAACACCGGGCCGGGCCGGAACTCGAACACGCGCTTGTCGCGGTCGAACACCGAGACCCCGAGCACGTCCGCCGGCAGCAGGTCGACGGTGAACTGGATGCGCCGCATCTTGCCGGCGAGGCTGCGCGAGATCGCCAGCGCCAGCGTGGTCTTGCCCACCCCCGGGACGTCCTCGAGCAGCAGATGGCCGCGCGCGAACAGCGCCACCGCGGCGAGCCGCACCACGTCGGGCTTGCCGACCAGCATCCGCTCCATGTTCGCGCGCAACGCCTGCACGCGGCTCAGATCGACCATGTCTGCTTCGTGCTCCTTTCGCGGCGGTGAGGCACGGCCGCGCTCTCGACGGTTCCGCCGGATGGATGGTCCGGCAACGGTTGGCTCGCGTCCCTTCCTCGGATCGCCGGCGCCTTGGGGGGGCGGGCTAGTGGATCCGAGGGGCGTGGTCGAGCGGGCCGCGCGGGCCCGTTCCGGGTTGGTGGCGCGACGAATATCGCTCGTCTCGCAGCGGACCGCCAGTGGATTCCGCCCGCCTCCGGATCGTCCCGGCGTGCCAGGGCGCGGCTCGCCGCCGGAGTAGAATGCGCGCGCACCCACCACCCGCGAGCCCCTCGCCACGGGGCCGCGCCGGAGCAACATGAGCTCGCTCTCGCTGGGATTCGTGATGGATCCGATCGGCTCCATCGACCAGGACAAGGACACGACGTTCGTGCTGATGCTCGAGGCCCAGGCGCGCGGCCACGAGGTGCTCTATCTGGAGGTGCCGGACCTGATGCTGCGCGGCGGGCGCACCTGGGGCCGGGTGCGACGCGCCAAGCTGCGCCGCGGCAACCCGCACTTCGAGCTCGGTCCCGCCGAGGCGCGCCCGCTCGCGTCGATGGACGCGGTCTTCATGCGCAAGGACCCACCCTACGACATGGGCTACTTCTACGCCACGCACCTGCTCGATCCGGAGCTCTCGGGCGCGTGGATCATCAACGGCGCCCAGGGGCTGCGAGAGGCCACCGAGAAGCTCTTCGGGCTGCGCTTCCCCGAGCTGATCCCGCGCACGCACCTGGCGAGCGATCCCGGCGAGCTGCGGCGGTTGCTGGTCGAGCTCGGCGGGCGGATGGTGGTGAAGCGGCTCGACGCGAGCGGCGGCTCGGGGGTGTTCCTGGTCCGCGACGGCGATCCGAACCTCGCGGTGATCCTGGAGACCAGCACCCACTTCGGCCGTACGCCGGTGCTCGCGCAGGAGTTCCTGGAGCGGGCCAGCCGCGGCGACAAGCGCCTCATCGTGATCGGCGGCGAGCCGGCGGGCGCCGTGCTGCGCGTGCCCAAGACCCACAACGAGTTCCGCGCCAACATCCACGTCGGCGCGAGCTGCGTGCACGCGGACGTCGACGATCGTGACCACGAGATCTGCGCGCGGCTGCGCCCCGAGCTCGCGCGGCTGGGGCTCGAGCTGGTCGGTCTCGACGTCATCGACGGCTACGTCACCGAGATCAACGTCACCAGCCCGACCGGCTTCCAGGAGATCCGCACCCTGAGCGGGCTCGCGCTCGAGGAGCGGATGCTCGACCTGGTCGAGGACCAAGCACCGGCGCGGCGCGCCGCCATCGCCGCTGCGGCGTCACGGGCGACCGCGGCGGCGTGAGCGCGAGGGTCGTCTCCCCGGGGCATCCGCGGCGGTCGCGGCGCGCCGCGCTCGCGGTCGCGCTCTTCACGGTGCTCGCCTACGCGCCGGGACTGCGCGCGCCGTTCACCTACGACGACCGCTTCCTGATCGAGCGCTCGCCGGTGGTGGCCGGCGAGGTACCGCTCGGCGACGCCTTCCGGCGTGGTTACTGGGAGGGCATCGCGAGCCATCGAGGCAACGAGTACCGGCCGCTCACGCTGGTGGCGCTGGCGCTCGAGCATCGCGCGTTCGGCGCGTCGCCCGTCGGCTACCGGCTGGTGAGCTGGGCGCTGCACGGGGCGTGCGTCGGGCTGGTGGCGGCGCTCGCGACCGTGCTCGGGCTGGGCGAGGCGGCGGCGCTCGCCGCGGCGCTGGTGTTCGCGCTCCACCCACTCCACGTCGAGGCGGTGACCGGGGTCGTCGGGCAGGGTGAGCTGCTGCAGACGGCGCTCGCGGTCGCGGCGGTACTCGCCTTCGTGCGCCGTGGCGCGGCCGCGGCGCTCGCGTGGCCGCTGCTCGCCCTGGCGGCGCTGCTCGCCAAGGAGAGCGCGATCGTGACGCCGGCGCTCGCCGCGCTCACGGCGGCGTGGGTCCGCGCGCGGCGTGGCGCCGCCTCGGCGCGCGCGCCGCTCGGAGCGCTCGCCATGGTGCCCGTCCTCGCCGCGTACTTCTGGGTACGGGGCCGAGTGCTGGGTGGCGTCGCGGGGGTGGCGGACGTGAGCGCCATCGAGAACCCGCTGGTGGACGTGGCGCTGCCGGGGCGGATCGTCGCGGGCGCCTGGCTGCTCACGCGCTACGCGTGGCTGCATCTGGTGCCGGTACCGCTCTCGGTCGACTGGGGGCTCGACTGCCTGCGACCGCCGACGCGGCTCGCGGAGCTGGCCGGCGTCGCGTCCCTCGCCGGCTGCGCCGGGGTGGCGACCGCGGCGGTGCTGCGCGCGCGCTCGCTCGGGTCGTGGGTCGCGGGCTGGTTCGTGCTCGCGCTGGCGATCGCCGCCAACGTGGCGTTCCCGATCGGCACCATCTTCGGCGAGCGGCTCGCGTACCTGGCCTCGGTGGGGGTGGCGATCGGCGGCGGCGCGCTGCTCGCCGCGCTGGCGCGATGGAAGCCACGCGCCGCGCGACCGCTGGCGGCCGCGCTGCTCGGCCTGTTCGCGCTCCGCACCGCTACGCGGAACCTCGACTTCACCAGCGAGGAGCGGCTCTTCGCCGCGGCCGTCGAAAGCTGCCCGGCGAGCCTCAAGGCGCGCTACAACCTCGCGGTGCTGGTCGCGGAGCGTGGCGCGCTGGCGGACGCTCGCGCCCACCTCGACGCGGCGCTGGCGGTACGGCCCACCTGGGCGACGGCACTCGCGGCGCGCGGGCGAGTGCGCTGGTTGCTCGGCGAGCGCGACGGCGCCGCGCTCGATTACGAGGCGGCCCGCGCGCGCGAGCCCGCCAACCCCGTGGCGCTCGCCGGTCTCGGCGACGTGGCGCGTGCGCGCGGGGACTGCGCGTCCGCCCAGGAGCTCTACGGGGCGGCGCTCGCCGTGGCGGCCGGCGACCCGACCGCCAGCGCTGGACGGGAGGCCTGCCGCACGCCGGCGCCGTGAGCGCCGCCGGCGTGGCCGGAGGAGAACCGGCCGACGCGGCCTGTTAGCCTAGGCCCTGTCGAGCCGCGTGGGTGCCACGTGGCCGGTGCGCGGGACGAGGTCGCGATGGACGTCGGGGACGACATGAGCGGGAAGGCCGGCGAGCGGATCGAGGGGCGCAGCGGGATGCGGAGCTTCGGCGCGCGCGCCAGCGTGGTCGCGCTCACCGTCTTCGCGTTGCTCGCTTCCCCGGGACGCGGCGAGGGGAGCGCGCCGACGCCGATCCGGGTCCCTCCGGCGGACGTGGTGCTGCCGGTCCACGAGGTCGTCCACCAGGCGTTC
>CAYMQR010000363.1:0-5677 GCA_964392195.1 uncultured bacterium
CCTCCGACGATCGCACCGATACGCCGCTCGTAGGGGCGGCCGCGAGGCCGCCCGCGATCGATCGCGGACCGTTCAGCCTGCGGTGCCGACCACCACCGTGTGCGGACCGGTCGGCACGCCGTGTCCCTCGACGGCGGTGAAGCCCGCAGCGCGGTACATGTCGCCGAGCTCGCGCAGCGTGTAGGCGTCGCCCGAAGGCGTGGTGGCGAGCATCGTGAGCGCGAAGCTCGCGGGCATCGGCGGCGACACCCGGTCCTCGTTGGGCACGAACTCGAGCGCCGCCACCTTCCCGCCCGGGCGCAGCGCGCCACGCACCTTCTTCAGCAGCTCGACGCACGTCGCCACGTCGAAGTGGTGGAGGAAGTTGGTGAGCAGCGCCACGTCGTGCGGCCCGCCGAAGTCGACGTCGAAGGCGCTGCCGGCGCGCCCCTCCCAGCGATCCGCCACCCCCGCCTTGGCGGCGTTGGCACGCGCCACCTCGAGCACCGCCGCCCAGTCGACGGCGAGCACGCGCGCCTCGCGGTGCTGGCGCGCCAGCTCGATCCCGAACAGCCCGTGGCCGGCCGCGATGTCGAGCACCGAGATCGGCCCGTCGAGCCCGCGCAGCTCGAGGCCGCCGAGCGGCGCCGCCATCGGCCCCATCATGGGCGCCATGCTGTGCGCGAACTCGACCCACGCCGGGTTCTCGGGCTCGACGCTGCCCTGTCCGGGGAGCACGGTGCTGCCGCTGCGCACGATCCGCGCGAGGTGGTTGAACGGCTCCTGCACCACCGGATGACCGAGGAAGCCGGCGGTCCTGGCGACGCTCGCCGGCGAGCGCGAGTCGAGGAAGAGCGCCGCGGTGTCGCTCAGGGCGTAGCGCCCGTCCTTCTTCACGAGCAGCCCGTTCACCACCAGGAAGTCGCACAGGATGCGCACGCCGCGCTCGGACGACGCGCACGCCTTCGCGATCGACGCGGCGTCACCCGCGCCCTCGCCGATCGCGCGGAACAGATCGATCTCGATCGCCGCGCGCAGCGCCGCGGAGCGCTGGTAGGCGAACAACATGTCGAACACCAGCGCGGGCGACGGGCCTTCGGCGTGCTCGGGATGCGGCGGCATGCGGGCTCTCCTCGTGTGCGGCGTCACGGCGCCGCTGGTTCGGACGTCTCGGGCCGATCGACGGCGAGCGCCGCGCGCGGGGTGGGTCGCGCCGGGCGGAACATGCAGGTGCCGTGGGCGCACAGTCCGTGGGGATCGGCGCCGTTCACCCACGAGCGCATCTCGGCCATGCGGGCGCCGTTCCAGATCACCTCGAACGGATCGTCGTGGAAGTTGCCGACGGTGGTCTTCGCCAGCACCATGTCGCACGGCGCGATCAGCCCGTTCGAGCCGATGAACGCCTCCGACCACGCCATGAAGCAGGTGTGCTCGGGGTCGTTCGCCGGGTGCTCCGCCACCGGGCCGATCGCGGCGTAGAACTCGTCGGCCGCGATCGGGCGCGACCAGTTCTCGGCGACCGCCTCGGCGAGCGTCGCGCGCAGCCCGGCGTCGCCGTGATGGGCGGGGAACGGCCGCACCCGCAGGCCGTGGCGCGTGCCCGCGCGCACCGCGTCGAGGGCGGCGCGGTTGGCGGCGTCGGGAGTGCGGTCGAGCATCTGGCTCGAGAAGTAGTCGTCGCCCTCGCGGCCGAAGCGGTGCAGCGGCAGGAGCTGCACCTCCTGCACGCCGAAGCTCGCGCACCACTCGACGAGCGCCGCGAGCTGCCCGAGGTTCGCCTGCTGGGCCACGCACTGGACGCGCACGTGGAAGCGGCGGTTGCCGGTCTCGCGGCGCAGCTCCTCGAGGCGCGTGAGCCCGGCGACCAGGCGGCGGAACTTGGCGCCCTTGCGCAGCCGCTCGAAGAGCGCGGTCTCGGGGCTGTCGACCGAGACCGACAGGAAGAACCCGCCCTCGACCAGCGCGCGCATGTTCGCCTCGTTGAACAGGCTGCCCGAGGTGAGCAGCGCCGGCACGAACTCGAACTCGCGCGCGGTGCTCAGGATGGTGGTGATGTTGGGGTGGAGCATCACCTCGCCGTTGCCGCTCAACCACACCAGCCGCGCGCCCGGGAACAGCGCCTCGGCGACGCTGCGGAACACGAACGGCGACATGAAGTGGATCTGCGCCGCGCGCGCGTCGGCCTCGGTGTAGGCGTGGAAGCAGCTCGGGCAGCGCAGATGGCACTGCCACGCCAGCTCCACGTAGACCTTGAGCGGAGTCGAGGTGACGTGAGTGACACCCGCGAGGCGCTCGCGGACGTTGGCGGCGGCGTTCGCGAGGCTGGCGCTCGGCTCCGCGCCGGACGCGGCGGCGAGCGCGGCGGGCCGCACCGCGTAGAGCGCGTCGCAGCGCTCGAGGAGCGCGCGCGGCGGGTTGCGCTCCCAGCGCTCGATCGGGTGCTCGCGCTCGCCGTCGGCGGCGTGGCTCACGAGACGTTCGAGGCGCACGCCGAGGCGCCGCGTGTCGGCGGGATCGGGCGGGCTCCACCAGCGCTCGAGGGCGCACTCGACGTCGAGCACCGGCCGCGCGCGGGCGGCTGGAGGGACAGGGATGCGCAGCGAGTGGCGGCCGGGCGTGAGCTCGTGCCGGACGGGCTCGCCGCCCGCCACCCGGAGGTCGAGCCCGAGGGTCGCCGGCGCCGGCGGGCTCGGCAGCAGGAGCGTCAGCTCGAGCTCGGTCACGCCCTCGCGCGCCAGGTAGAACCCGAAGTAGCGCTGCGTCCAGCGGAAGCCGCGCTCGCCGTCGTGCTCGAGCACGTCGACCCCGTCGACGTAGGGGGGCAGCTCGGCGGCGGGGGGCATCGGCGGGCGAGGAAGCGGGCGGCGCGGCGTACGAGCCGCGAAAGCGCGTCATTATCGCGGCGCGCTCGCGGCCGCCGCAAACCCGCGCCGGCGTCGGCGGCGCGTGCGTGCTATCTCGTGCCGCCGCCCGCACGGCCCGCAACGGGCGCCGCGGACCGCCACCCCATGACGCTCGCGCTCTTCTGGATCATCGTGCTGGTCGGGTTCTCGACCGAGGCGAGCTTCGGCTTCGGCGCGACGGTCATCACCGTCACCCTCGCCAGCCAGCTGTTTCCGATCGACTTCATCCTGCCGAGCGTGGTGCCGATCAACCTGCTGCTCTCCTCGTACATGGTGGCGCGCTACCACCACGCGGTGGATCGGCGGCTGCTCTTCCGCGGCATCCTCCCCGCGATGAGCGTGGGCGTGGCCGTTGGGCTGGTGCTGATGAGCAAGAGCAGCGACAGCTCGCTCAAGCTCGCGTTCGCGATCTTCGTGGTGGGGCTCTCGGTCCTCGAGCTCAAGCGGCTGCTCGCGCCTGCGGAGGCCGACACCTCGGGCGCCAGCGCCGCGACGCGTCCGGTGGCGGGGCCGCTGCGGGTCGCGATGCTGTTCGGCGCGGGCGTGATCCACGGGCTCTTCGGCTCGGGCGGACCGCTGGTGGTGTACGTGGCGGGCCGCGAGATCGAGGACAAGCGCGCGTTCCGCAGCACGCTCGGCGCGCTGTGGATCACCATGGGCTCGGTGCTGCTCGCGGGCTACGCGGCGAGCGGGCTGCTCACGGCGAGCACCGCGCGGACCAGCGCCTTGCTCGCGCCCACGGTCGTGCTCGCGGTGCTGATCGGCGAGCGCGTCCACCACGCGATCGAGGAGCGGCCGTTCAGGATCGGCGTGTTCGCGCTGCTGATCGTCGCCGGCAGCGCGCTCGCGTGGTCCTGCCTGCGCTGAGCGGGGCGGTGTAGCGGCCGGTTCCGGCGCGCACGACGGAGCGTGCGCCTCCAGGTGGGGCCGCGCGCTCGGCAGCGGCTCTCAGAAGAGCTCGCCGGCGCGGCGCAGCAGTGCGCGGGCGTTCTCCTGCTCGAGCTTCTGCTCGGGCACGACGTCCGCCAGCACCCGCGGATCGCCGTTCACCACCTCGCCCAGCAGACGCTCGAAGAGCGCCTGGTCGCGCTTCTTGGTCGCATAGAGCTCGGCCATCAGCACCTTGGTCGCGAAGTAATACGGCGCCGTCGCCAGCGAGCGCTCGAACTCCGCCCGCGCCCTCTCGAGATCACCGCCCGCCATCCCCGGCGCCTTGGCGTGGTACGTGGCCAGCAGCCGCGGCCCCGAGCCGTGGAAGTAACCCGGGTCGAGCTCGTTCACGCGCGTGGCGAGCCGGAAGATCCGCTCGCGCTCGAGCATCGCCTTCTGGATGCCCTGCTCGTTCACCCAGCGCGCGAGGTTCGCGTAGTACCAGTGGAGCGCCGGCACGTCGTCGGCGGTGCACGCCACCAGCGCGTCGTCGCCGTGGGCGCCCGAGCTCACCAGGTGCGCGTACGCCGCGTTGAGGGCGAGCGCGCGCTCGCCATAGCGGCTGCCCTTCTCGTAGGCCGCGATCCGCGCCGCGCGCCGGTCGTCGCCTTGGAGGTGGCCGTAGCCGAGCAAGTAGTGCGCGCGCGCCAGCTTCACGAGCAACGCGCGATCGCCGGGAGCGGCGTCGGCGGCCTTCTCCCAGAACGCGATGGCGCGCCGGAGCTGCGCCACGTCCTCGCGCCCCACCCACGCGGCGTCGCCCTCGGCCACGAGCGGCGCCGCCGTGGCGAGTTGCACGGCATTCGGCGCCGGTCCGCCCACCTCGGGTTGGCGGCTGGCGCAGCCCGTGAGCGCTGGTGAGAGCGCGAACGCGAGGGAAACCGCGAGCCCGCCCGCGACCGCGATCGGTCCCTTCCTGCCGGTGTGCCGCCGAAGCATGCCGCCCCTCCCCGTGGATCGAACGGCCGATCCTACCGTCCTCGCCTCACGAATGCGCACCCGAGGGCGTGCTCGCCGTGACGCGCCGGAAGAACGACTGCAGCCGCTCCTCGATCGGCGCCTCGAGCGCGAGCCCCGCGCTCGAGAGGAAGCCCGCGAGCATGCGGTAGTGGCCGACGAGCAGCGTCACCTCGATCAGGCGCTTGCGATCGAAGCGCGCCGCGAGTGCGTCCCAGGTGGCGCCCGTGAGCACGTTCGCGGCGCACAGCTCGTCGCAGGCGCGCGCGAGCAGCCGCTCGACCTCGTCGGCGATCGCGGCGGCGGGCCGCGTCAGCGCGACGATCTCCTCGTCGCTCACTCCCGCGGTGAGCCCGAGGTCGACGTGTTGCCCCCACTCGTAGCGGCTGCCGCAGTTCCACGCCGTGCGCAGGATCAGCTTCTCGCGCACCGTGGCCGGCAACGTCCCGTACGGCATGAGCCGCGACGCGAAGTAGAGCCAGCCCCAGAAGAGCCGCGGGTGCTGGTGCAGCACCGGGAAGAGCACCGGCAGCTCGGGCCGATCGAACATCGCCGCGAGCCGCGATACGCCGCGGAAGAGCGCGCCGCGCTCGGCGGGCGGTGGCACCGCGAGGCGCGGCGCGCGCGGACCGGCCCACCCTCCGGCGGGCTCGAACGGGTCGGCGGCGCCGGCGCGCGCCGAACGATCACCTGTTGCCATGACGCCGTCCGGTGTACACGGTCGAGGAAGCCGCTGGCCCGTGGCGCACCCCGCGCCACGCCGGGCGGCCCGCACGCACACACGGGGCCACTCCATGCCGATCGCGAACCTCGAGGGCAAGACCTGTTTCATCACCGGCGCGGCGAGCGGGATCGGCCGCGCGCTCGCGCTCGCCGCGGCTCAGCGCGGCGCGGTGCACTACCTCACC
>CAYMQR010000364.1:0-5650 GCA_964392195.1 uncultured bacterium
CCGAACGAGGCGTAGAGCGGCGTCAGCTCGAAGTCCTCGGCGCCGTTCATCGCCCCCGGGATCACGATCACGTGGCACGGCTGGCAGCCCTCGGGCTCCTGGTAATAGCGACGCCGCACCGCGCGGATGTGGAGGCGCGAGTCGTACGAGACCATGCGCCGCGCCAGCCCGCTCATCGCCGAGAGGTCGTCGATCGCGCCCGGGAAGCCGAGCCCGCGCATCATCACCAGCGGGAAGGCTCCGTTGCCGGCGGGGTGCTCCTCGGGCTCGAGGTAGTGGCAGACCTTGCAGCTCACGCCCTCGCTGGCCGCCACGGTCGCGGGGTCGAAGCGCTTCTCGTGCGGCGCCGTGAGCGCCACCACCGGGTCGTGGCAGTTATCGCAGTAGCGCACCCCCGCCGCGCCCAGATCGCGCTCCACGTCGGCGAGCAGCACCAGGTAGAGCCGGTTCATCCCCGCGAAGCGGTGGCTGGAGATGACCCAGCGCTCGGCGACCTCGTCGTGGCACGCCTGGCATGGGCTCGAGTCCTCGAGGACCTCGGCCACGTCCCGCGGCAGCGGCGGCGGCGCCACCGGTGCGGCGCCGGCGGTGCGCGCACGGACCCGCTCGTCGCCGGGTAAGCGATCGAAAGGCGCGAGGTTCTTCTCCATCGACATCATCGACAGGGCGACGCTCGCGACGCTCAAGGCCGCGATCCCGACCTTCTCGATCGCACCCGGCCGCCTGGCGAAACGCCAGCCGCGAGTGGCGAAGTGCAAGGCCACGAGCGGCATCAGCGCCAGCGCCACCGGTCCATGCACGAAATACTTGTCATTCGCGAACTTGAAGTCCGCGAGCACCAGCGCAAACCCCGTGTGGAGCATCAGCCACGACGCCACCAGCGCACCCGCTCCCGTCCACACCGACACCCGGCTCTCCTCGGGGTCGAGCGGCGTGAAGAGACGCAGCGGCGGAAGCCGCCTTCCGAAGATCCGCGGCCCCTCGCGAAGCCACCCGTAGAGCGCCAGCTCGACGATCACGAACGGCCAGAACAGCGGATTGTGCCAGGGCGACACGAACGGCGGCCCGATGCCGCCCAAGAACGTGACCGGCAGCAGCAACCCCACCAGCATCCAGCTCCGGTAACGGCCCAGGATCTGCACTGAGTGGCGCATCACCGCGACGTAGTAGAGCGGCAGCGACGCGAGTCCGAGCGCCAGGTGCACGATCACGCAGCGGAAATAGAAGCGGTCGTAGGCGGGATCCACCACCAGCGGCAGGCCGGTGAGCGCGACGACGACGAACGCACTCGCCAGCGCCAGGATCGTCGCTCGGGATCTCATCGTTCCGTCCACACGCGCGGGGCGCGCCATCCTCGCTCGCCTCGCTGCCGCTGGTCCAGGAACCGCGCGCGGCCGTGAGCGAGGAGACGACCGCCGCCGGCTGGCGCGAGCTCGACTCGCCGGTGACGACCGCGCTGCCGCGCCGTCGGGTCAGCGCCGAGGAGCCGCCGGCCCGTGGCGCCGCGCCGAGCGACCCGCAACCGGCAGCGCCTGCGGCTGCGACGGGCGTGCGGAGGCGCGTCACGTCCTATGCGTTGCTGTTCACGGTGGTGTTGTGCTCGGGGTTCTTGAACCAGTTGGTCGCAGCGAAGTCGTCCTTCTACCAACTCAACCTCGCCATTCATCCGATCCTCGGCGTGCTGGCGACGGTCACGATCATCGCCACCTTGTTCCGCCGCATTCGCGCCGAGGTACCCGCGTTCGGGCCGGCCCACCTCGCGAGCTTCGTCCTGATGTGCTTCGTGGCGCTGGTGCGGTCATTCACCATGGCCCACGCCTCGGAGCAGTCGAGCAACCTCCTCACCTACCTGCTGAGCCCGCTGCTCGCCGCCTCGACGTTCTATTTCTTGCTTCGTACCGTGCCGCTGGTGCCTCGGCTCGTGGCCTCGCGCAACGGATCGGCCCACCTCACGCTACTCTGCCTCTGGATGCTCGCGCTGCTGGTCGGCGTGCTGATCGCGAGCAACGCGCTCCGCGGGCGAGTGCCGGTGTGGATGTTCCCGCTCCACGCGGCGCTCGGCTACGGCGCCGCCACGGTCGGTTCGTTGGTGCTGTTCAAGCCGGCGTGGCGACGGCTGCGGGAATCCGGCCTGCTGCCGGGCATCTGCGGTGGGCTCGCGCTCTACTTCGGCGCGCGCTTCGTCGTCGACGAGGTGGCCGCGCTGCATCACGATGGCCCGAACCTGGCACCCGTCACGGTGCACCTCTCTGTGCTGCCCTCGGCGGCCCGCGAGCCCGCCGATCGCGACGCGCTACCCTTCGCGATGGACGCGAGCTGGATCGAGATCACCGAGAGCTGCCTCGGCGCTGCGTGCCACGCCGACCTCGAGGACGGCTTCCGCCACTCGCTCCACAACATCTCCTACCGCCCCGAGCACATCCACAAGGTCCTCGACCTCCTGGCCAGCGAGCTCGGCGCCGGCGAGACCGCGATGTGCGCGGGCTGCCACGTCCCAGGCTCGCTCTTCACCGGCGGGCCTTCGGCGGCGGCGTATCGCGAGCGTACCAACCTGCCGTGCGTCTTCTGCCACTCCGTGAGCGAAGCGGTCGTCGACGACCACCAGCGCTCGCGATACACGCTCGCGCCCAAGCTGAACGCACTCACGCCCTACCGCAGCGCCGAGCTTGCGGGCGAAAGCCTGCCCGGGTGGCGGCGCATGGCGATCCAGCTCAACACCGAGGCGCACGGGAAGACGTTCACGCCGGCAATCCTGATGGACGACGCCTTCTGCCTGGCGTGCCACCACAGCCAGATCCTCCCCCTCTCCCAGGCCCCTTCCCCTCACGCCTCCCCGACCTCGGGCGCGCCGAGCAGCGAGGGGACGGCGGCCGATGCCGCGCCGGAGCAGCGCTGTGTCGCGTGCCATCTGCCTCCTCTCCAGACTACCGGCCCCGAGCCCGAGAGGCGCGACCACTTCTTCCCCGGCTCGAACGCGACCACCCCGGCGATCCTCGGTCTCGACGGTGCGCGCCGCTTCACCGAGCGCTGGATGCAGAGCCAGTTGTTGGTGCGCACCTTCGAGGACCTCTACAAGACGCGCGACGCCGTCCGCCGCCTCGGCGACGAGCGCAAGGACGCGTTCTTCTACGCCGACCTATCCGCGTCGTTCGCCGCGCCGCCGCGGGTGCGCGAGACGGCGGCGCTCACCGTCACCACTCGCAACCTCGGCATGGGCCACCCCTTCCCGGCGTCCTCGCTCGGCCTCGCGGAGGCGTGGCTCGAGGTGCGCGTCACCGACGCGAGCGGGCGCGCGATCTTCGCGAGCGGTGGGCTCGACGAGCGGCAGCGCATCCTCGCGGGCAGCCACACCCTCGGCGGCCGGCTCCTCGACGCCTCGGGGGCACCGATCGACCGCTACCGCGTGTGGGCCGCCGCGCACGAGGTGATCGATCGCCAGATCCCCTACCCGGGCTCGGTGCAGGACCACTTCACGTTCCAAGTGCCCGCCGACGCCGAGCGCCACCTCAACGTCGACGCCGTGTGGCGCTACCGGAAGCTCGGCCAGGACTTCTGGGAGTGGGCCTACCCCGAGCGCGCCGAGATCCCGAGCTCCGAGGTGGTGCGCACCTTCACCCAGTTCCCGCTCGGCTGAGCGCGGGGTGCGATCACGTTCCCGGGCGGGCGCTCCCCGCGGACGCGGCCCCGGCGGGCCCACTCCCCACGTCCGGCGTAGCAATCTGCTACATTCCTTGCGCCATGCCGATCGCGCCCAGCCCGCTCCGTCTCGATGGTGAGCTGACCCGCTCCGCGGCCGAGGCCGCCCGCCGCATGAGCCGCAGCGTCGCCGAGCAGATCGCCCACTGGGCCCGGATCGGCCGCGAGCTCGAGCGCGCCGCCGACGTCTCGGTCCCGGCGATCCGCGCGGTCCTCGACGGCGCCGCGTCGTACGATGCGCTGCCACCCAAGGAGCAGGCGGTGGTGCGCGCGGCGTGGAGCGAGCGCATGGAGGCTCTGCGCGATTCGCTCCGGCTCGATCTCGACCTCGCGGCGGCCGGCGTCGCCTACGCCGAGCTCGACGCCAGCGGAAACGTGGTGGTGCACGAGCCCGCGTCACCCGCGCCACGAGCCAAGCGCAGGCGGGCGGCACCGGCACGCGCGCCCGAGGCTCGCGACCGCCGTGGCGCGCGCACCCGCGCGACACGCGTCGCACGGTCCGCCTCGCGCTGAGCCGCGGCGACGATCGTGCCCGTGCTGCACCTCGTCGCCGGCCCCAACGGCGCCGGCAAGACCACGTTCTTCCGGCGCGTCCTCGAGCCCGCCACCCACCTCGACTTCATCAACGCCGACGAGCTCGCGCGTCAGCGCTGGCCCGGGGACGAGGAGCGCCACGGCCACGAAGCGAGCGCGCTGGCCGCCGCGGCTCGGGCCGAAGCGCTCGCGGCCGGCCGCTCGTTCTGCGCCGAGACCGTGTTCTCGCATCCATCCAAGCTCGCCCTCATCGACGATGCCCGCGGACGCGGCTACTCGGTCACGCTCCACGTGGTGCTCGTCCCCGTCGAGCTCACCGTGGTGCGCGTGGGACTGCGAGTCCGCCACGGCGGCCACGCCGTCCCGGAGCGCAAGGTTCGCGAGCGCTTCGAGCGGCTCTGGAAGCTCGTCGCCCCCGCCCTGGCCCGCGCCGACCTCACGATCGTCTACGACAACACCAGCGCCCGCCGCGCGTTCCGCGAGGTCGCCCGCTTCGAGAACGGCCGCCCGCTCTACCCTCCCGAGTGGCCCGCGTGGTCGCCGCTCCGGGTCTGATGGCGCTTCCGCATCTCCACCGCCCTCGCGGCGGCGACGAAGGCGACTCCGGCGAGGATCGCGAGGCCGACGAGGGGCACGACGGCGTGGCGGAGGTCGAGGCCGGGCCCGAGGACGGCGCTCTCGGGGTGATCGGGGTCGTAGGCGACGTCTACCGCGCTGCCGACCGGGTGGCGCGCGACGATCCGCGCGGCGTCGTCACCGCTCGGCGTGTGGTTGCCGCCGATGCGCACGCGATCGGACACGAAGCGCACCTCGGGGTCGACGCGCCGCGGTCGCGTCACCACCCGCGACGACTCGACCCTGGCCTCGGTGGTCGGCCAGCCGCGGCCCGCGTAGCCGAGCCAGAGGTTCGATCCGCCGAGCGCGGCGAGCACGGTGCCGACCGCGAGGAGCACCAGTCCGCGCGCGTCCGTGGCGGTCGCATGGGTCCCGCTCCTCAGCCCGCCACGCGACGCGCCGTCGGCCCGCGGTCCGCCTCGCCGCCCAGGGCCTGGAGCGTCAGTGCTCCTTCACCGACCCGGCGCGCCACGCCGCCGCTCAGCTCGCGGCGCTGTCGTCGGTGCGGGTGACGTGGAAGGTGATCGGCTCGCCGTCGTGCGGAGTCAGCACCCAGCGCCGGTCGTGGTATTCGGCCACCCCGGGCCGGTACGCCACCGAGATCACGCCCGCGCTCGGGAGCCGCTCGCGCAGCAGGTCGTAGTAGCGCTTCTCCTTGACCTCGTCGAGGGCGTTGGTGGCCTGGTCGAGGAAGATCCAGTCCGGCTCGTGGACCAGCGCCCGCGCCAGCCCGAGCCACTGCTGCTCGTACGGCGTCAGGTACTGGTCCCACTGCTTCACCTCGTCGAGGTGGCCGGCGAGGTGG
>CAYMQR010000365.1:0-5647 GCA_964392195.1 uncultured bacterium
GCCCATCGGGCCCACCACCACCCCCGCCACCACCGCGGTCGCGGCGAACACGAAGCGGGCCGTGGGCCAGCCCTGCACGCGCTCACCCGCGGCCATGACGAACGGCTGGTGGAGCAGGAAGATGCCGTACGAGTACGCGCCGATCCGCGCCACCGGCGCAGCGATCCGCCCCGCCCTCGCGAGCCACTCCGCGGCGTTCGCGACCAGCACGGACAGCCCGGCGCCGATGAGCGCGTTGGTGAAGCAATAGCCGAAGGTCGAGCGGTAGCTCACGATCCCGAGCCACCACAGCGCGAGCCCCGCGAGCAGGGCGCCGGGCCGGAACAGCCACGCCTCGGTGGCGAGCCGGTCGCGCCGATGCCAGCGCCCGAGCGAGATCCCGAGCGCGAACTCCGCCATGCGTCCGGCGAAGAGCCCGCCCTCGGCCCAGTGCGTGCTGATCGGCCAGCCTGCGAAGAGCGCCCACCGGACCGCGGCGGTGACCGCGACGGCTCCGAGCGCGAACGCAAGCGGCTCCAGGCGCCGCGCCACGTACCAGAGGAGCGGGAAGACCGCGTAGAGCTGGAGCAGCAGCGTGACGTACCAGAACGACGGGTTGAAATAGAACCACGCCGTCTCGATCGGCCACAGCCGGAGCCCCGTCAGGCTGACCAGCAGCCTCGCGTCGATCGGCTCGTCGAGGCGCGCCAGCGGGCCCACCACCAGCAGCACGACGTGGGCGGCCCAGTAGAGCGGGAAGAGCCGGAGTAGCCGGCGCCGGTACCAGCTCCCCCAGCCGCGGGCCGGGCGCTCCTGCTCACCGAGGGCGCTCGCCAGCCCGAACCCGGAGAGCACGAGGAACACGCCCACCGCGTGGAACCCGAGCAGCGTGAAGCTGCCGACGAGCGCTCGCGCGACGCACGAGGCTCCGTGGAGCCAGGACTCGTCGACCGCGGCCACGCAGAACCCCGCGAGGCGGACGGTGTACCGGGCGGGGATCGGGTTCACGGCGCGGCCGCCGTGCACCGCCTCCTGGAACAGGTGGAAGTACGCGATCCACAGGATCGAGAGCCCCTTGGCCACGTCGACCCAGCCGAGCCGTGGTGACCCGGCGCGCGCGCGCGCACCCGCCACCGCCTCGGTTCCGCCGCTCATGGCGCGCGAGCCTACGACGAAGGCGCCCTCGCCCAAAGCGACAGCGGCCTCTCGCGGTGCGATCCTGCGCCCCCCTCCCCCGGGAGCACCTGCCATGGAGCTCGGACTAGCCCTGCCCCACACCGGTCCGCTCGCGAGCGCGGCCTTCGTCCGCGAGTTCGCCGCCACCGCCGACGAGTGCGGCTTCGCGAGCCTGTGGGCCGTCGACCACGTCGCGGTCCCGCGTCACGTCGAGTCGCTGTATCCGCTCGGCGAGACGCCGCGGAGGCTGCCCGATGGCGTGGTCAACCGCTGGATGGCCCCGAGCTACGAGCAGCTCACCACCCTCGCCTTCGTCGCCGGCGTCACCCGCCGCGCGCGCCTCGGCACCGGCGTCTCGGTGCTCACGCTCCGCAACCCGGTGGTGCACGCGCGCATGCTCGCGACCATCGACGTGTACTCGGGTGGACGGCTGGTGTGCGGGGTCGGCGCCGGCTGGCTGCGCGAGGAGGCCGAGGCTATCGGCGTGCCGTGGAGCGAGCGCGGCGCGCGCGCCGAGGAGCACGTGGCGCTGCTGCGCGCGTTGTGGTCGGCGGAGGGCGACGAGGTGAGCTTCGCCGGGCGCTTCCATCGGGTGCCACCGATCCACCCCGAGCCACGCCCCGCGCAGCGCCCCGCGCCGCCGATCCTGGTCGGCGGCCACGGCGACGCCGCGCTCCGACGTGCGGGCCGGATCGGCGACGGCTGGCTGGCTGGCCCGATGAGCGCCGAGCGCGCGGCCGAGCTGTGGCCGAGGGTGCTCGTCGCGGCCCGCGCCGCCGGGCGCGATCCGGCGCGGCTCAGGCTGAGCGTCGGTGCCAGCTTCGCGATCCAGGCCGGTGGCCCGAGCGCGGGCGCAACCGGCCCACGAGGCGCCCGTCCCGACGGCGCGATGGGCGAATCCAATCTCGGCGTCCTCGAGGACCGCGTCACGTCCTATGCGGCGATCGGCGCCCACGAGCTCAGGCTGGCGGTCACGGGCTCGAGCCCCGATGCCGTGCTCGCGGCGATCCCCCGGCTCGCCGAGCGGCTGTTGCCCGCGGCCACCGCGAGAGGCTGAGCTCGGCGGCGACGTTCCCCCGTTTTCCGCTGCGCCCGCCGCGGGTGTAGGTTTCGACGCGCCTCGCCGGAGCGTCGCGGTGCCTTCTTCGATCACCTTCGACACGAAGCTGCGGACCCTCGATGTCCGCGGTCACGGCACGCTCACGCGCGCCGATTTCGATCGCTTGATCACCGAGGGCATCCCCCTGCTCGCGGCGCACGGTGGCCGGCGAATCCTCAGCGACTACCGGGAGGCGAGGGTCGCGATCTCGATCGGCGAGATCTACGAGATCGTCGGCGCGATCGCGGAAGCCATCGCCGCGCACGGCATCCCGCGCGCCGCCGTCAGGCGCGCGCTGGTGTTCGCCAACGACGAGGACCGGTTCTCGTTCGTCGAGACCGCGGCGCAGAACCGTAACCAGAGCCTGCGGGTCTTCCGTGACCTCGACGAGGCTCGGCGCTGGCTCGCCGAGCCCGACGACGAATGAGGCGTGCCCGTCAGGCGCGGTTGAGGCGCTGGTAGAGCGGACGCAGCCGCCCGTAGAGGCGCACGAACACGTCGAAGAGCTCGTCGTAGAGCGCGCGGTTCGCCGGGTTCGGCCGGAACGAGCTGGCGATCGGCACCAGCTCCGGGATCTCCTCGAAGCGGATCCAGCCGAGCCCGATGGCGGCGAGGAACGCCGCGCCGCGGGCGTTCGCCTGGCGCGGGTCCTTGACCACCTGGATCTCGCGGTCCAGCACGTCGGCGAAGATCTGGCACCACAGCGGCGACATCGCGCCGCCGCCGATCAGCCGGATCGGATCGAGGCGGCGCCCCACGAACTTCTCCACGTACTGGAGGCTCCAGCGGGTGTTGTAGGCGACGCCCTCCAGCACCGCGCGCACCATGTCCTCGAGCGTCGTGGTGGTCGAGAGGTTGTGGAATCCGCCGCGGGCGTGGATGTCGTCGACCGGCGTGCGCTCGCCGTTGAGCCAGGGTGTGAAGAGCAGCTTGTGACTCCCCGCCGGAACGCCGGCGGCGATCTCGTTGACCAGCGCGTAGGGGTCGTCGGGGACCGGGATGCCGGTCAGCTCGTGGCGGCGGAAGAGGATGTTCTCGGCGAGGAAGGTGAGCGCGCCGCCGGCGAGGTCCTGCTCGTTCAGGCACTGGTACTTGCCCGGGATCGCCGCCGGGAACGAGGCGATCGAGTGGATCACGTCGGTCTTCTGGAACGGCACCAGGCATTCGATCCAGCTCGACGTGCCGATGTAGAGGTGGCCCTCGAAGTCGCGCACCGCGCCCGAGCCGACGAGCGCGCACTGGTGATCGGCGGATCCGCTCACGACCGGTGTCGAGCGCGCGAGCCCGAGGGCGTCGGCGACCTCGGGCAAGAGCAGCCCGACCACGCGCGTCGCCGGGACCAGCGGCGGCAGCTTGTCGCGATCGAGCCCGAGCATCGCGATCAGCTGATCGTCGTAGACGATCCGCTCCGGGTCACGCGCGTCCGTGCACCAGAAGAGGTGCATCGCGTCGGGCGACGACGCGAGCACTCCGGTGAGGCGCGCGTTCAGGTAGTCCTTGCTGGGCAGGAAGTAGCGCGTCCGCGCGTAGATCTCGGGGTACTCGCGCTGGACCAGGAGGGCGTGCGCGGCGTCGTCCTTGCCCGAGAGCGCGGGCGCGCCCGCGGTCTTGCGGATCCACCGGATCGCGCGCGGCAGGTTGTAGCCGAGCACGCTCGGGAAGCCTCCCATGACCTGCTTCACGTGGCGAGCGCCGCGCGAGTCCATCCAGGTCAGCGCGGGCATGAGGTGACGCCCGTCGGCGCCGACCGCGACGGTGCTCGAGAAGGTGCTCGACACGCACACCGCGCCGATCTTGTCGGGCGAGACCGCGTGCCGGAGCACCAGGCGGCGCGCCGCCGTGACCAGCGCCGTCCACCAGTCCTCCGGGTCCTGCTCCGCGCCGCCGCCAGGCAGGAACCGGATCGGCGTGCGCTCGTAGTCGGCGTCGAGCACCTCGCCGCGCGCGGCGACGAGCGCGACCTTGAGGCCGCTGGTGCCGTGGTCGATGGCGAGGACGCAGCGCGCGTCCTTCGCCTCGTGGGGCTCGACCGGACTGGAAGGGCTGTCGTCGGTCACGCCTTGGTCGCTCGCCGGGTGCGCGGGCCGCCGATCACAGCTCCATCTTGGTGACGGTGCCGTCGGCCTTGATGGTCTCGAACACGATCGAGGCCTCGCGCTTCTCGGACTTGCCGCCCGCGCGCGCCATCATCACCGGCATCGCCACCGCGAGGAAGTCGTTGGGATCGATGCAGCCCTCGGGCGGCAGCACCCCCTTGGTCGGGATCTTGCCGTCGGCGAGCAGCATGACGCCGATCGCCGCCGGAACCCCGGTCCCCTCGCCGAGCGCGCTCGAGCCCGAGAACATGTGGACGCGGACCTCGACGGGCTCGCCGCCCTTGCGGCCCTTCACCACCACCGTCATGCAGCCGCGCTGGGTGCCGAAGTTGGTCTCGCGCAGGATGCGGTCGCGCTCGCGGATCAGGAACGCGACGGCGAAGTCGTACGGCACCACCGGCTTGCCGGCCACGTCGAGCGGCTCGCGGGTCGAGAGACCGAGCCGGCACAGCTCGCCGGTCAGGTCGTAGTACTCGATCGGGATCACCGAGCCCTTGTTGGTGACCTGCCGCACCTTCAGGAAGCGCGGCATGGTGACCTGCTCGGGGTGCGGGTACGGGAACACCGGCACCTTCCCCAGGTTGGGGAAGTCGAAGTCCTCGCGCAGCGCGATGCCGTCGGGCTCGAAGTACTTCACGTAGGTGAGCTTGCCGTCCAGGAACATCGGGATGTCGATGCTCATGCAGTGGAAGCGGTGGCCGATCACGCCGGGCCCCTCGAAGGGCTCGCCGCCGTGGCAGTGGTAGATGTCGATCGAGTCGGTCTCGTCGAGCTGGTTGTCGGCGATGTACTTGGCGAGGAGGTTGGTGGCGCCCGGCGACGCACCCATGCCGATCACCGCGGTGATGCCGGCCTTCTTCGCCTCGTCGTCGAGCTTGAGGATGTCGAGCGTCACGTCGACGTCGTCGCAGATGTCGACGTAGGGCTTCCTCGAAGCCAGCACCGCGGCGAGCACGGTCTTGACCGTCTTGTAGAACGGCCCGACGCAGTTGAGGACGATGTCGGCGTCGGCGATCACGCTCGCGACGCTCGCCTGGTCGCCCGCGTCCACCGGCCGGTAGCTCACCTTGCCGTTGCCGGCCTGCGCGGCGATCTCGTTGGCGCGCGGCTCGTTCATGTCGCCGATCACCACCTGCGTGAAGGCGTCCTGCATCGCGAGCGTCCGCACCGCGACGCTGCCGACCGCTCCGCATCCGCCCAGCACCACGACCTTGCTCATGAGATCTCCCTCTCCCGAACGTTCGTCGTTCGCGCGCCCTCGCCGGCCGCTCCGCGGCCGCGAGTCCCTGCCGGGCCC
>CAYMQR010000366.1:0-5638 GCA_964392195.1 uncultured bacterium
GTGTCGCGGCGGGTGCCACCGCTGAACGCAGGCACCCCGGTGAGCAGTTCGTAGAGCACGACGCCGAGCGACCACACGTCGGCGCGCGCATCGACCATGCCGCGGTCGTCGCGGATCTGCTCGGGCGCGCGGTAGAGCGTGCGCCCGCCCACCTCGTCGGTGGGCGATTGATAGCCGTGCTCCTCGGGAGTGTGGACGGCGCGGGTCAGGCCCACGTCGAGGATGCGTGGCTCTCCGCTCGCGTCGAGGATCACGTTGGACGGCTTGAGGTCGAGGTGCAGGACCCCCTGGCGATGGACCTCGTCGAGGGTGCGCGCCAGCTTCACCACCAGCCGCGCGGCGAGCTTGGGGCCCGCGTAGAGGGCGGCGTCGGCGCGGTCGAGGGTGGTGCCCTCGGCGAGCTCCGAGACCAGGTAGCGGGTCTCGTAGGACTCGCCGTGGTCGAGGAGCGGGACCAGGCCCGCGGGGCGCAGCCGCTCGATGGCGCGCGCCTCGCGGCCGAAGCGCAGCGTCCCCTCGCGGCCGAGCGCGACGCCGGGGAGGAGGGTCTTGAGCGCGACCTTGTGGCCGGTGGTGCGTTCGACGGCCCGGTAGACCACGCCCATCTCGCCGCGCCCGAGCTCACCGTCGATCGAATAGCGTCCGAAGAGCAGCTCGTCGGCGCTCGCGCCGTCGGCGCCGAGCTCTTCCTCGAGCGAAGCGCCGCCGTCGCCGTCGTCCGCGGGGGCGGACGCGGGCGCGGAGGAGTGGGCGAGGGAGGCCGCGGAGTCGCGCGCGCGGTCGTCCGCCGTGACGTCGAGCGCCCACGCCGGGCTGCTGCCCGTTCGGGGAGCGGCCGCTGCGGCGTCCGTGCTCGAGGGTGGCGCGGCCGCATCGGTCGCCGGCCCCGGGATCGACCCGGTGAGTGGCGCCGTGAGCGGCTCGAGCCCCGCCTTGACCGCGGCGCGCCTGAGCTCGCGCGTCGCGGGCTCGGGGTCGTCGAGCTCGATCTGGAACGCCTTGCCGCAGTTGCGGCAGCGGAATCGCCCGCCCTTGGGCAGCGAGGCGAGGCTATAGCGGGCACCGCAGCGGTCGCAGAGCAGCACCGACTGGCGCGAGGTCACGGGGCGCGCCGCTCCCGCTCGCGCCCATCGCCCGCGCCGGGGACGACCTCGTCGAAGAGCGCGGCGACGCGGTCGAGCGTCGCGGGCATCACGTGGATCGAGCCGAGGGTGCCCTGGAGACGGAACGAGTAGGACGTGAGATCGAGGGCGCGCTTCGCCTGGCCGACCACCGGGATCGGGTCGACGACCTGGTCGACGAGCTGCAGCGGCGACACCCGGACGAGGGCGTCCACCGAGCGATCCGCGAGGCCGAGGGTAGCGTCGATCGCCAGATCCACCGTGGGTCCGGAAAGCGAGAGGTCACGCGTCACGAGCCGCGAGGAGCCGAGCTCGAGGTGACCGCGGAGCTCGTCGTACGCGAGCCCCGTCTCGCGCCATCCCATCGGGCTCGTGAGCCAGCGCGAGAAGTCTACCAGATCGAGCACCTTCCACAGCGCGACCGCCTCGAAGATGCGGCCGTCCACGAGCCGCAGGTCGACCTCTCCGTGGAGCGACCCCGGGTGCTTGCTCGGCGGCCACGCGAAGCCGAGCGAGCCGCTCAGCTCGGCGCGTCCGGTGAGCTTCTTCCACGGCAGGTCGAGGAGCCGGGCGAGACCGGCCGCGTCTACGCCGGTGAGCCGGGGCGCGAGCTCGATCTCGATCGGGCCGTCTCCGCCGAGCCGCACGCTGGCGCGTCCCTCGAAGCGGCCGTCCATGGCCGCTCCGCTCACGTGCTCGAGCTCCAGGGTGCCGTCGTGCAAGCGGAAGGCCGCCGCGAGGTCGCGGATCGCGGTGTCCCGGAGGCGCGCCTCGCTCGCCTGGTAACGCCCCGCGACGACGAGCGCGCCGCCGCCGTCGCCGTGCTCGGGCGCCCGCTGCGGCGCCGCCTCCGGCTCTCGCGCTGGCGCCTCGGAGAGGCCGGCCACGCGTCCGATGTCGAGGGGCTCGAGGGCGCGTCCGTCGACCTCGACCCGCGGTGTGCGCTCGCCGAGTCCGCTCACGCGGCCGCTGGCCGCCGCGCGGTGTCCGCGCCACACCAGCGACGACACGTCGAAGTCGACGCCCGCGGGGCCGAACGACACCTGGCCCGTCACGTCGTCGAGGCGCTGCGCCACGAGCGGCGGCCCGACGTCGACGCGATCGAGCGCGAGCGATGCCGCGCGCACCAGCGACGCCGGCTCGTCGAGCCGTCCGTCGAGCCTCACCGAACCGCTCACGCGGCCCGCGCGGCGCGGTGCGCCGGCGGGGGTGGTGCCGGGCGCGAGCAGCCGCTCGAGCTCGGCCACCGGCAAGCCGCGTCCCTCCACCGTGAGCGCCAGCGAAGCGCGGCTCGCGTAGTCGGTCACCGCGCCGGCGACCCGCACCGGGCTCGAGCCGCCGAGGCGGAACGTGAGGCCGGTGCTCGCGAACCGGCGCTCCGAGAACGTGAGCGGGCCGGCGAGCTCGGTCACCGCGACCTGCGGCGAGCGCACGGCGAGCGCACCGGCGCGGAGCGTCACCTCGCCGGTGAAGCGGATGGGCCGGCGCGTCTCGAGTTGCAAGGTGATCCGTCCCGCGGCGCGTCCTCCGCCGACCTCGAGCTCGCTCGCCGCGGCGCGGGCGCCGACGGGGAAGAGGTCGCTGGCGAGCAAGCGCGTCACGTCCGCGAGCGCCGCGTCCGCTCCCTCGGCGCGGATCTCGGTGCGCGGGCGGCTCCACGGCGCGCGCACCGCTCCCGAGACGTGGCCGAGATCGGAGTCGCCGGATCGCCCCGTGAAGCCCACCAGCGCCAGGTCGCCATGCTCGAGGACCAGCGTGCCCGCGATCGCCGACATGCGGTCGAGCCCGGCGTGCGGTGTCCCGGCCACCTTGGCGAACGAGAACCGGCCGCGCAGCGCGTCGCGGTGGGCCGGGTCGCCGAGGGACGCGAGCTCGCTCAGCCGGCCGCGTACGGCGAGCTGGTCGATTCGCCCCTGGCCCTCCTCGATGACCCGCGCGAAGTACGCGACGACGTGGCCGAGCGCGCGGGCCGGCACGCGGCGCCGCGCGCTGGCGAGGTCGAGCCACGGGCTCGTGACCTCGAGGTCGAGGGCCGGATCGGCGGTTCCCGGCTCGTCGATGACGCCGCGCACGGCGAGCGTCACGTCGTCGGCCTCGAGCTTGCCGTCCTCGATCGACCACCGCGCGGGGTGGCGCGTCACGCGCGCGCCGAGCTCGACGCGGCGGAAGCGCTGCGGCTCGTCCCAGGCGCCGGGCAGCGCGACGCGGGCGCCGTCGATCACCACCTGCGCCCGGGTCTCGAGGCCGCCGTCCCACGAGCCCTGGGCGTGGGCTTCCACGCGCGCTCGGCCGGCGAGCACCGAGCCGGCGCCGAGCGCGGGAGCGAGCCACGGCTCGATCAGCGCGAGGTCGGCGTCGGTGGCCCCCACCTCGACGTCCCAGGTCGCCTCGGCGAGCCGCGCCGCGCTGCCGAATCCGCTCAGCGAACCGTGGACGGAGAGGGTGGTCGCCGGCGCTTCGCCTGCCGCGCCGCGCGAGCGCGGCTCGGCGAGCGTGGCGCGCGCCTCGGCGACCACGCTGCGGGTGGTGCGGTCCCGGGTGAGCGTGACGTCGACGGGCTCGAGCACCGCGCGCTGCGGACCGGACGGGTGCAGCGCGTCGAGCCAGTCGAGGCGCGCGCCGTGGATCTCGATGCGGTCGACGCTCAGGTGGGTGACGAACGGCCGGCGGCGCGTGGGCTCGTCTGCGCGATCGGCCTTCGCGGCCGCCACCACGCGGTCGACGACATCCACGAGGTCGATCGAGCCGTCGGCGGCGCGCTCACCGAAGAGCCGCGGCTGGTGGGCGACGACCTCGTGCAGCTCGACCGAGCCGCGCACCAGCGGCGCGAGCTCGAGCGCGATCACCAGCGACGACGCGTCGAAGAGCGTGCGCTCGCGGCGGCGGTCGACCAGCTTCACGTCGCGGATCGCCACGCCGAGGCGGTTCCCCACGCTCACGCCGACCGGGCCGTGGGTGAGGACCAGGTCGGTCGAGCTCGCGAGCCGCGCCGCGGCCGCGTCGAGGGTCTTCTCGACGTCGCTCAGCCGCCACAGCGCCGCCGCGGCGGCGGCGAGCAGCGCCAGCAACGCGCCGCCGAGCGCAAGCACCACGCGGCGCGTGCGGCGGCGTGGCGGAGCACCTCGGCCGTCGCCGGGGGTCGCAGCCGTGGGCCCGAGCATGCGACCCATCGCGGAACGCTGCCTGGCGAGCCGGGGCGTGTGCGGCGGCGCGGCGACCCGGGACTCAGGAGGGCGCGCCGAGGTGCGCCAGGATCTGCTGCTCCATCGCGCGCGGCGACGCGAGCCCCGGGTAGCTCACCACCGGCACACGGCGGCGATCCAGGATGAAGGTGGTAGGGAAGCCCACGATCCCGCCGAAGCGGCGGCTCACGGCGTCGCTGCCGCGAACCACGGGGTAGTCGATGCCGAGCTGGCGCGCGGCCTGGCGCGCGTCGTCCTCGGTGTCGTCCATGGCCACGCCGATCACCGTGACGCCCTTGTCCTTGTAGCGGTGGTGGAGCTCGATCAGGCCCGGGATCTCGACCTGGCACGGGCCACACCAGCTCGCCCAGAAGTTCACCAGGATGACGTCGCCGTCGAAGTCGCTGAGCTTGATGCTGGTGTTGGAGAAGAGGTCGGGCGCCGCGAAGTCGATGGGCGCGGCCGGCGCCGCCGAGGTGCCGCGGCGGCAGGCCGAGGCCGCGATCAGCGCGAGCGTGAAGGCAGCGGTGCGGAGCACGCTCGAGCGCGGGGAGCGGGACGAGAGGAGCATGTCCGGCGCAGGCTAGCACCCGCCGGAGCGGGCCGGAAATCGCGGCGTTCGCGCCGTTGCTGGGGGGGAGAGCGCGTGCGATGGTGCCGGACCAAGCTGCCGGACGAGAGGAGCCCGCCCATGAACGTGACGCCACGCCAGCGCACCCGCGTCGAGCCGACTCGCTGGAAGCTCACGTGTGGGATCTGCCTCCACGTCTTCGAGGGCGAGGCCGAGTACACGCCGCGCATCCAGCTCGCGTGCCCGAACTGCGGGACCGGAAACGTGTGGAGCGAACCGGGCGCGGTGCCCGCCGCGCCGCCGCCCAGCCCGCCCGGCGCGACGCCGGCGCCGGGCGAAGCGCCGCCGGCGCTGGCCGACGCGCCGCCCGCGGCGACGTGAGCGCGAGCGCGCACCCCTTCCCACCGCGATTCCGCCGACCTCACGTCGCCGAGCCGGCCGATCCGCGCGCCCGACCCGCGGCGCGCGGGCCACGCTAGCGGCGCTCCCGGCGCCACCGCGACCGTTCCCCCACCGAACGCTCGGCAATCGTTGCCGGGCCGGTGGAGGAGCGCGCCCCTCGCGGGTCCGCCGTGAGCGCGGCGCGGTGGTGTCTGGTGCCGCATCCCGACGAAATTCGTGAGCATCGCCGGGGGCGCGCGCGGAGCCTGGACGCGGCGCGACCTTTGCACCGTGGCCCCACGACATGGCGGATCCTCGTCCTCGTCCTCGGTGGCCCGTGCGGCAGCACGTGCGCGTGCACCGCCCGGGCTCGGCGCTCGCCG
>CAYMQR010000367.1:0-5613 GCA_964392195.1 uncultured bacterium
GGCGGGCCGCCTCGCGGTGGAGCGCGAGCACCGCTGGGAGCACGTCGTCGCGCGCTTCGCCGCGCTGGTGGCGAGCGACACGCCGGGCTGAGACTTACCGAGCTGCGCGGCGCCGCTCAGGGGACCAGCGCCCAGGTCCGCACGCCGACGCCCAGCACGCGGCCGCCGAGCCCGGGCTCCTGACGGGTCGGCCACGTGACGAGGTGGAGCCGCACCTCGCCCGCCGGGATCGCGGCCTCGACGAGCTCGGTCCGCCACCGCACCGGCCCGTCCTCGAGGCGCACGATCCGCCCGCCGGTGCCGCTCGCCGGGTGCTCCCAGAAGACCTCGACCACCCGCGGCGCGGGCACGCCGAGCGGCGGATGGCAATACGTGAGGCGGATGCCGCGCGCCGGGCGCTCGAGGGTCGCGACGCCTCCCGCGAAGCCGTCGCTCCAGCGGAAGTGGCCCGCGGGGTCGGGGTCGACGTAGTACCAGCCGTAACGCAGTCGCACCGGCACGTCGCTCACCTCGACGCCGTCGCCGTGGAGCAGCACCTGATCGACGGGCGCCTCGATGTTGTACGGGCGCCAGTCGGGGAAGCCCCACGAGCGCTGCACCTCGGGCAGCCGGTCGGGGCGCAGCTTGCCGCCGCCGATGGTGACGCGGCGGCGCAGCGTGCTCGCGAGCTTGGCGAGGTTCCAGCGCCACGCGCGCAGGTAGGCCTGCGCGAGCTGCTCGTCGACGTCGCGGCGCGCGCGCAGGAACCGCGCCTCGCTCGCCAGCCACGCCGGCAGGTAGCGCGGCTGGAAGTGGAGGAGCGCGCAGCGGATGCGGTTCTTCTCGCAAAGCTCGACCTTCTCGAGCGCGTTGCCGCCCTCTTTCAGCAGGAAGTGGCGGATCACCGCGGCGGGCTCGGTCTCGATCGGGATGCCGGCGGCGCGCGCCCGCAGGCACAGGTCGACGTCCTCGTAGTAGTTGACGAAGTCCTCGTCGAAGAGCCCGACCCTGTCGAACACCCCGCGCGTCGCCGAGAAGCCGTTGCCGCACGCGTAGAGCGGCGGCTGGTCGGGCGCGTGGAACGCGGCCGGCTCGCCGTAGCCGATGTCGAAGCCGAAGCCCTGCAGGTTGAGGCTGCCGCCGATGCCGTTGAGCACCTCGGGGGCGTGGCCGACCAGCAGCCTGGAGGCGACGATCCGGTCGCCGGGCGCGCGCTCGAAGTGGGCGGCGAGCGCCTCGAGCCGGTCGGGCTCGGCCTCGGCGTCGTTGTCGATCAGGCAGATCACGTCGCCGCTCGACTCGCGGATGCCGAGGTTGCGGCCGCCGGCGCAGCCCAGGTTGGTCTCGGAGCGCACCAGCTTGCAGCGCGGGTCGTCGCGCACCAGCGGCACCAGCCGCTCGTAGCTGCCGTCGGTCGAGCCGTTGTCGAGGACCACCAGCTCGAAGCGCGGGTGACGCTGCTCCTGGATCGAACGCACCGCGCGCTCCACCATCGGACCGCCGTTGCGGTTCAGCATCACCACCGTCATCGCGAGGGTCATGGCGGGCTCGATCTCGGAGGCGGTCCGGCGGCTCAGATCTCGGAGACGATGTCGCGCCCGAGGCGGCGCGACACCGCGAAGCCGAGCACCAGCGCGACGGCGCCCGAGCCGGCGATCAGCGCGACGTCGCGCGCCGACGGCGGGCGGGCGAGCAGCAGCACGTCCCGGAAGCCGGCGGTGAGCGCCGCGGTGGGGCTCCACGCCAGGTACGGCGCGAGCCGCGCCGGGATGTGCTCGGGGCTGTAGACGATGGGCGTCATCCAGAACACCACCATGAGCACGACGCCCGTGAGCTGCGCCACGTCGCGGACGAACACCGTCATCGCGGAGAGCAGCAGGCCGAGGCCGAAGACCAGCACCGTCTGCGCCGCGAGCAGCACCGGCACGAGCAGGAACCACGCGCTCCACTCGACGTGCGCGACCCCCACCAGGAACGCCAGCAGGAGCGCCATCGCGATCGCCGTCGAGAGGAAGCTCGAGATCGCGGTCGAGAGCGGCAGGAACACCAGCGGAAACGACGAGCGGCGGATCAGCGAGCGGTTCTCGACCAGCACCGTGCACGACTTGAGGATGCCGTCCTGGAGCCCCACCCACGGGATCACGCCGCTGCACAGGAACGCCGTGTAGTCCTGCGCGCGGCCGCCGAGGTCCGCGCGCAGGCCGAGGAACTTCCCGAACACCACCGCGTAGATGGCGAGCTGAAGGATCGGGTTGAGGACGTTCCAGAAGAAGCCCATCGCGGTGCCGGCGTAGCGCGCGGCGAAGTCGCGGCGGACGAGCTGGACGAGGAGCGAGCGGTTCACGAAGCGCGCCGGACGGACGAGAGCCGAGCCCGACAAACTAGCAGGTCGCTCGCGCGCGCGCCGCTCGGCGCTACAATCGCGCGCCGCCGCGCGCGGCCGATCCCGGCCGCCCATCCCAGAGGCTCTCGCATGGACATCGTCTCGCTCTACGCCAGCTCGAAGCCAGAATCCCCCGCCCTCGTCGAGGGCGAGCGCGCCGTCACCTGGGCCGAGCTCGACGCGCTCAGGAACCGCTGCGCGCGGCTGCTCCGCGGCCTCGGGCTCGCCGCCGGGGAGCGGATCGTCGCGTATCACGCCAACTCGATCGACGGCTTCGTGGCGTCGCTCGGCGCCCAGACCGCCGGCCTCACCGTGGTGCCCCTCAACCACCGCCTGACCGCCGCCGAGGCGCGCTACATCGTCGACGACAGCGACGCGGCCGCGCTCCTCCAGGGCCCCGAGTTCGACGGCGTGGTCGACGAGCTCGAGAGCGCGTGCGGGCGCGTCCGCCACTGGATCCGCTTCGGCGAGCCGCGCGGACGGCGCGGCGGCTTCGCCGAGCTGCTCGCGGGCGAGAGCGGCGACCCGCTCGCGGATACCGCCGAGCAGGCGGCGACGATGATCTACACCTCGGGCACCACCGGGAAGCCCAAGGGCGCGATGCGCACCAACATGTCGGCGCCCGCGCAGCTCGGCTACCTGCAGACGCTGATCGCCGAGCTCGGGCTTCGCCCCGGCGAGGCGCACCTCGCCGCCGGGCCGCTCTACCACTCGGCGCCGCGCGCCTTCGCCGGCGTCGCCATGGCGATGGGCAACACGCTGGTGCTGATGCGCAAGTTCGAGCCGGCCGCGGCCCTCGACCTGATCGAGCGCCACCGCGTCGGCGACACCTTCATGGCGCCGGTGCTCGTCAAGCGGCTGCTCGCGCTCCCCGGCGAGGCGTGGGCCGGCCGCGACCTCTCGTCGCTGCACACGCTGATCGTGGCCGGCGCGCCGTGCCCGATCGGCATCAAGCGCGGCGTCGCCGAGCGCCTCGGAGCGGTGCTCTACGAGTTCTACGGCTCGACCGAGCTGGGCGTGAACACCCTGCTCAAGCCGGCCGACCAGCTCCGCAAGCCTGGCTCGTGCGGGCAGATCTTCCCCGGCGTGTCGATCCGCCTCGTGGACGCGAACGGCGACGAGGTGCCCGACGGCACGCCCGGCGAGATCCACGTCGCGCGCAACCAGCAGGTCTTCGACGGCTACCACAAGCGCGCCAGCGAGGCGCGCGACGCCGACGGGCTCGAGTGGATCTCGGTCGGCGACATCGCCTACCGCGACGCCGAGGGCTTCTACTTCATCTGCGACCGCAAGAACGACATGATCATCTCGGGCGGCGTGAACATCTATCCCGCCGAGATCGAGCAAGCGCTCGTCGAGCACCCGGTGATCGCGGACGCCGCCGTGTTCGCGATCCCCGACGACGAGTGGGGCGAGGCGGTCCACGCCGTCCTCGAGCTCGAGCCGGGCGCGGCGCTCGGCGACGCCGAGGTGCGCGCGTGGCTGGAGCCGCGGCTCGCCCACTTCAAGCACCCGCGGACGATCCAGTACGTCGACCGCCTGCCCCGCGACAACGCCGGCAAGCTCCTCAAGCGCACGCTGCGTGACCCGTTCTGGGCGGGACGGGAGCGTAGAGTCAACTGACCCGAGCGCGCGACCGTCGCGATACTCCGCGACCGGACACGGCGGCGAGGGACCGCCGCCCTCCAGCGCGCCGATCAACCCGCGAAGTGCGGGATCACCTTCTCGCCGAAGGTGCGGATCGACTCCATCACCAGCTCGTGCGGCACGGTGCCGGCCTGCATGACGAGGATCAGCTCGTCGACGCCCACCTTCGCGTAGCGCGACACGATCTCGCGGCAGTGCGCCGGGTCGCCGATCACGTTCATCGCCGGCGCGTCGATCGAGCCGCGGAACGCCATCGCCTCGGCGAGCTCGTCGTCGGGCAGGAAGTCCCGCGACACGCCGCGCAGCACGCCGGTCGGCCGCTTGCCGCTGAAGTAGTAGGTGGCGAGCGACTCGGCGAAGAAGTTGGCGCCGCGCATGCCGTAGCGGCACGCCTTGCGGTCGTCGTCGAGGCACAGCGCCACCGGCGTGCACGCGAAGTGGTCGTTCTTCGCGTGGCCCTCGGGCCGCGCGGCCGCGACCGCCTTCCTGTACTCGCTCACCTTCTTGCCGAGGTAGAGGTCGTTGCCGACCGCGAAGTTGAGCGCGCCGATCCCGAGCTTCCCCACCTCCACCGCCGACTCGGGCTTCGAGCACGCGGCGAAGATCGGCGGGTGCGGCTCCTGCACCGGCTTGGGGATCACCTGCGTCGGCGGGATGTGGAAGTGGCGCCCCTTCCACTCGAAGACGTCCTGCTGCCACATGCGCGGGATGATCTCGAGCGCTTCGAGCCACTGGTCGTGGATGAGGTTCACGTCGTTCTCGAACGCGAGCTGCTCGGTCCGCGACGAGCTCTTCCCCGAGCCCCAGCTCACCCGCCCACCGGAGAGGATGTCGAGCGTGGCGACGCGCTCGGCGATGCGGATCGGGTGGTTGTAGCGGTACGGCGTCAGCGTGATGCCGTGGCCGAGGCGGACGTTCCGCGTCCTGGCCGCGACGAAAGCCAGGAACACCTCGGGCGCCGACGAGTGCGAGTACTCGAAGAGCCCGTGGTGCTCGACCTCCCAGATCGTGTGGTAGCCGAGCTCGTCGGCGAGCACCGCCTGCTCGACGCAGTCGCGGAAGGTCTGCGCCTCGCTGGCGCGCGTCGGGTTGGCGATCTGCATCTCGAAGAAGAGCGAGAACTTCATCGGCACCTCCGGAGGCTCAATCGGCGCGCGGCGCGTCCGCTCGCCCCGCCTGGGCGAGCACCAAGCGCGTGAAGTTGCGGTGGCCGATCCCCGCGAGCCCCTTGGCGCGCCGCGCCTGGCGGAACTGCTCGACGATCGCGCCCAGCATGATCACCAGGTTGCCGTCGCCGCGATAGCGGACGCGCCCCGTCATCTGCGCGCGCATGAACGGCACCTTGCCGGACAGCATGTCGAAGAGCGTGCTCTCCTCGAGCCGCACCGTGCCGTCGGCGGCGGGGTCGAGCCCGGCGGCGAAGCGCACGTCGCCGTCGTCGAGGATCACCCGCCACTCGCTCGGGTGGTCGCCGGTCAGCGCCACGTTGAGGACGCCGCGGATGCCGCGCATCTCGGCGCGCTCGCGGGCCGAGACCGGGATCTTGCCGAGCAGCCGCGTGGCCGCCACGGCCGAGCCGAAGAGCAGCCGCGTGGCGCGGCTCG
>CAYMQR010000368.1:0-5598 GCA_964392195.1 uncultured bacterium
CCCACCCCCCCCCCCCCCCCCCCCCCCCCCCCCCCCCCCCCCCCCCCCCGCCCCCGCAAAGCGCGCCAAGGTGGTGGGCGATTGTCAGCGAACTGCAAGCTCGCGATCACCATTTCGTCGGCCTGCTTGCGCGTTTCCACGAGGTGACGACTCGGTGACCCGTGTTACGGAGGTCTTGGCGCCCGGATGCGCCCTTCGAGGCCGTTTCGTGGCGCGAACCCTCATGAACCGGCGCGAATCCGGCCCTCGTGCGAGTTGGCGCCGCGCTTGCGAAGGGCTTCGCTGCGTACCCACGCCGGAGAGCGCCGCGATGTCCTACCTCCCCTCCGACTCGATGGTGTCGATCCTTCACGCCGAGCTGCTCCGCCAGGTCGTCGAGCGCCGCTATCGCTGCTCCGCCGAGGTCCGCGGCGCGATCCCGGTGCACACCCGCGCGCCCGACGGCGAGCACCTCGAGCACCTCGTGTATTCGTTCCATCTCACCGGCTCCGCGGAGGCGCCGGTGGCCTACGCGTGGAGCAGGCCCTCGCAGGCCGAGTTCGTCACGGTCCTCGGCGTGCCGCCGGTGCGCAGCGCGGTCGACGCGGTGCGCTCGGCGATGGAGGCCGAGACCGCCGCGAGCGCCGCTCAGGAAGCCGGCTGACGGTCGGCGAGGCAGGCGGCGAGGAAGCGCTGCCAGGTCTCGTTCGGCTCCCAGAAGGTCCGCGCCAACGCGGCGGCGCGCTCGGCGGGCCACCCCTGGGTGGCCTCGCCCCACATCGCGACGAAGCTCGTGACCCGGAAGTTCGCGGCGCAGTGGACCAGCACGCGTCGGCCGGCGAGCCGCTCCATCGCGGCCACGAACGCGCGGAAGTCGGCGACGCTCGGCGCGTCGAACGCGACCGGGATGTGCGTGTAGTCGAGGCCGAGCGACGCGGCGAGGCCGGCCTCGTCGGGCAGGCAGTAGCGCGGATCGAGCAGGCCCAGGTTGATGACCGCCTGGTAGCCGGCGGCGGCCACCTCGCGGAGCTCGTCCTCGCTGGGCTGGCCCGCCGTGGCGATGCGCTCGTCGAGGACCAGGAAGTTCTTGATGTCGTCGAGGGGCATGGGTGGCTGCCGTGGTCGCGTCACTCTCCTCCGCTCGAGGCGCCGCGCGCAAGGGCGATCTTCAGCGCGCGGCGGGGCGCCGCGGCAGCCAGCGGGGCACCGACTCGAGATAGCGCGCGTAGGGCTCGCCGAAGCGGCGGCGCAGCTCGGGCTCCTCGAACGCCACCACGCGGACGTGGAAGACCCCCGCCATGAAGACGAGGTAGCCCGCCACCGCGGCCGAGTCCCACGCCAGCGCCTGGGCGGCGATGCACGCCAGCACGCCCAGGTACATCGGGTTCCGCACCCAGCCGTAGAGGCGGCCGCGCACCAGCTCGCGCGGCGCGTCCCACGGCGCCAGCGTGCCGCGGCCGCGGGTCGCGAAGTCGGCGATCGTCGACGCGAGCAGCACCAGGCCGAGCGCGAGCGGGAGCCCGCCGAGCCAGCGCAGCGCCGCCACGCCGTGCAGCGGACGAACGCTCGCGCCGCCGATCAGCGCCGGCACCACCCCGCCCACCAACCCCGGAAGGAGCGCCGCGGCGGCGAGCGAGCGAAGCCAGAGGGGGGTGGGCATGGGGGCGGCCGGAGGGCTCGGCTGTAAAGCAATAGCTCTACAAAACTGTCCGGCAACTGCTTTACAGATTCTGTAAAGCTAAAGCTCCACAGATCGTTTCGGCGGGATTCGCCGCGGATTCGGCCCGAAATGCAGGCTCTGAGGGCTCATTTCGAGGGGGTTTCGAGGCACCGTTCGAGCAGCTTCACGGCCGCGGCGGGACCGTTTTCGCCGAGCATCCGGGAGGCCATCGCCGCGGCCCGGGCGCGCATCTCGGACGAGTTCAGGCCCACGCGGAGGCGCGCCGCGAGGGCGACCGGATCGGTGCGGAAGTACGAGAGCGGCGGCGGCGCGAGTCCGTGCTTGGCGAGCCGGTCTCCCCACGAGCGCTGCTCGTCGGAGAAGTAGACCGCGAGCGACGGCACGCCCGCCCGCGCCACGGTGTGGGTGGTCCCGGCGCCACCGTGGTGGACCACGAACGAGCAGCGCGGGAAGAGCCGCGCGTGCGGCGCGCGGGGCAGGAAGTAGAGGTCGCCGTCGCGGTGCCCCTCGGTGCGCCGCTCGCTCTTGAGCTGGATCACGGCGCGCACGCCGGCGCGGCGCGCGCCCTCCACGAGCAGCTCGCGGCAGCGCGCCGCATCGACCTGCTCCGACGAACCGAACGACAGGAAGACCGGCGGCGCGCCGCTCTCGAGGAAGGCGCTCAGGTCGGCGGGCGGGTGCCAGGGCTCGGCGTCGTCGGGCAGCTCGAGGACGCCGCAGAGCTGGTGGCGCTCGTCCCAGTCGGACGCCCGTGGCCAGAGCGCGGGGCTCGCGGCGAGCAGGTTCAGGCGGTCGGAGAGGAGCAGGTCGGGGATCGCGACCCGCACCGGTGGCAGCCCCTCGCGGCGCAGCAGCTCGTTCGCGCCCTTCTTGCACATGACGCCTGCGAGCGCGGCGACGAGCCGCCACTGGGCGCGGTTGAGCCCCGGGATGCGCGGGAACCACACCGGCGGCTCGTCGCGGGTCGGCACCATCCCCGGCCACGGCACCATCGTCGCGAGCCGCGCGCCGGTCTTCCACGCCGCCACGCGCACGAACCACGCGGCGAAGTGACCGACCACCACGTCGGAGGTCGCGCACAGCTCGAGCGCCGCGGCGTACATGGCGTCGAGGTGCGGATAGAACGCCGCGGCGAGCACCTCGCGCATGAGCTTGAACTGGTTCTGGCCGCCGCCGGCGCGCGCGGCGATCTCGCCGAGCGGCGCGTTCATGCGCTCGGGCACCATCGTGAGCGGCACGCCGAGCCGCGCCGCGAGCGCCGCGTAGTCGGTGTCGTCGGCGCTGCTCGCGACCATCCGCACCTCGTGGCCCGCGCGCGCCAGCGCGCCAGCGAGCGCGAGCATCGGTCGGACGTCACCGTCCGACCCCCACGTCTGGATGCCGACGCGCATGGCGCGACGATAGGCCCGGGCCGACTCCCGTGGCCAGCGCGATCACGGCCGTCCGCCTTGGGCGACCGGAGGACGCGGGCTAGAGTTCGCGCTCCACCACGCGCCGACGAGGGAATCCGTCATGCCGAACGAGACCGGGATCGTTCCTTTCTGGAAGGGCTACGACCGCAAGAGCGTGCTGCGCTTCGCGCAGATGGCGGAGGACCTGGGCTACCACTCGATCTGGCTGCCCGAGGCGTGGGCCTACGAGCAGTTCCAGCTCCTCACCGAGATCGCGGTCCACACCAAGCGCATCAAGCTCGCCACCGGCATCACCAACATCTTCAGCCGCTCGGCGGCGCTGCTCGCGATGACCGCGGCCACCCTCGACGAGATCTCCGAGGGCCGCGTGATCCTCGGCCTCGGCACCAGCGGCAAGAAGGTGATCGAGAACCTCCACGGCCTGAAGTTCGAGAAGCCGCTCACGCGCATGCGCGAGACGGTCGGCATCGTGAACGCGCTGCTGGCGGGCAAGCGGCTCAGCCCGGACATGAGCTCGTTCTTCGAGGCGCGCAACTTCAAGCTCGAGATGACGCCGCTTAGGCCGCACATCCCGATCCACATCGCGTCGCTCAACGACAAGGCGATCATCCAGACCGGCGAGATCGCCGACGGCTGGATGCCCACCTTCTGGCCCTACAAGCACTTCGGCGACGCGATCGCGCTCCTCGAGCAGGGCGCCAAGAAGGCCGGCCGCGACGTGAGCGAGATCGAGGTCTCGCCGTTCGTGACGGTGATCCCGTTCGACGACGTGAACTTCGCGCGCTCGATGGTGAAGCCGCTGGTGAGCTTCTACATCGGCGGCATGGGCGATTATTACCACAACATGTTCTGCCGCTTCGGCTTCAAGGAGAACGCCGATCACGTCCTCGCGACCTACAACGGCCCGGACCGGAACAGCGCGGCGGACGCCGTGAGCGACGAGCTGATCGACGCGATCGCGATCTGCGGGCCCACCAAGCACTGCCAGGAGAAGCTCGCCGAGTGGCGCACCCACGGCCTCGGCACCGCCATCCTCGGCCTGCCGACCAGCGCGCCGCCCGAGTTCACCGAGCAGTTCCTCAAGGACCTCGCGCCGTCACGATGAGCTCGGCGAGCTCCGCGAGCGCCAGCCACCCGGCGTAGGTCGCCGGCCTCGGCCGCGACCTACGCGCGCAGCGCCGTCCATGCGCGGCGCGCCGCCGATCTCCTCACGCCGCCCCGCTTCGACGGATGCCGGGCCGGCGGGTACGGTTCGGCGCGGGTGAGGCGGATGGCGATCGGCTGGGTGCGACGGCGCGTGCGCCGCGGGTTGGCGTGGGTGATCGTGGCGGTGATCGCGACCGCCGGCGCGGTCGCGGCGCTCGGCGTGGTCGACCCGCCGTTCACGCCGCGCTCGATCTACCGACGCGCCGTGGCGCTCGTCTCGTGGCGGCGCCTCCCTCCGCATGCGCCGACCGTGAGCCTCGGCCGCCTGCCGCGCCACCTGGTGCGCGCGCTGCTGGTCGCCGAGGATGCCCGCTTCTACCAGCACCACGGCTTCGACTGGGAGGAGATCCGCAAGGTCGCGGAGTCCGAGGAGATCGCGCGCGGCGCCTCGACCATCACCATGCAGGTGGCGCGCAACGTGTTCCTGTGGACCGGGCCGCGGCTGCGCGCGCCGCGCAAGGCGGGCGAGGTGCTGCTCACGCCGCTCCTCGAGGTGCTGCTCTCGAAGAACCGCATCCTCGAGCTCTACTTCGACTGGTGCACGTTCGCGCCCGGGACGATCGGCATCGGCGAGGCCGCGCGCAAGGCGTTCGGCGTCCCGCCCGAGGAGCTCGACGTGACCCAGTCGGTGTTCCTGGTGGCGTGCCTGCCCAACCCCGATCTCTACTGCGGTGACAGATCGTCGCGACGCCACGCGGCGCGGATGCGCTGGATCCGCTCGCGGATGAACGCCGCCGGCGCGATCGCGGCGCCGTAGGCGGAGCGGCGGCGGTACGGAGATCGACGGGATCGCCGAGGGAGGTTCCATCCCCCGTCGCCGGCTTCACGCGACCTTCAAAATCCCTCGAAGAAGTCGGTGCCGCCCGAGGCCGCTGCCCGCTGCTCGCGGATCAGCACTTCCTCGTCGCTCTCGAGCTGGTTCTGCCGCACCAGCTTCTTCTCGCGGCGCATGCGCTTGCGGTCCTCGTCCATCTGCCAGATCGAGAGGCGCTGGCCGCCGCCGCCGCTGATGTCGCCGAGCTGGAGCCCCTTGGTCGAGAACCCGGCCGCCTTGCTGCGCGAGCCGAAGGAGCTGCCGAGGTTGGACGTGGAGATGTCGACGCTGATGTCGAAGGTGCCGCTCACGGCGCCTTCCTTGGTCATCGCGAGCGGGTCCTTGGTGCTCTTGCGGCGCTTCTTGCCGCTCAGCGGGTGCTCGGCCCGCGCCGCGGCCTCGGCCTGCTCGCGGTAGCGCAGCGCTTCCTTGAGGTTCGTCTGGTTGTAGGGGTTGGTGCCCCAGTCGTCGCCGAACCCGCCCTCGTACTTCCGCTCGGGCTGGTC
>CAYMQR010000369.1:0-5540 GCA_964392195.1 uncultured bacterium
GCAGCGGGCGCAACCTCTACGTCCTCGACGAGCAGAACGAGATCGCGGTCGCCGAGCTCGGCTCCGACGAGTGCCATCTCGTCGCGACCGGCGAGAAGCTCTGGGACTTCGTCGTCGACGACGATCGCGGCGAGCTGGTGCTGGGAGACGCCGGGCGGGTCCGCGTGCTCCGCAAGCACGACGGCGCCGAGCTCGACAGCATCGCGCTGCCGGGGCGCTGGAGGGGCGTGGTTCCGGCCGCCCACAAGACCAAGGTCGCCCTCGCCGCGGACGGCACGCTCTACGCCGCGTACTTCAACGCCGGCACGGTCTCCCGGCTGCGCCGCGACCCGCTGCGCGTGGAGGCCACCACCAAGCTCGAGCGGGGAGTCCGCTTGCTGCTCTGGGACGAGACGCGCCACACGCTCTACGTCGGCAACCGCGACAGCGGCGCCCTCGACGCCCTCGACGGCGACACCTTGCGGGTGCGCGGCCACGTCCACGTCGGGCGGCGCATGCGCACGTTCTCGCTGACGCCCGACGGACGCTCGCTGCTGCTCGGCTCGGTGGTCGGCGCCGTGCGGGTCGACCTCGACCGGCTCGTCCAGCAGGGGTCGCCGTGAACCGGACGGGGCCGGGCGATGGTCAGGCGAAGACCCGCCAGGCGCGACTCATCATGTAGCGGAAGTGGGCCCACTCGCGCACCTGCGCGAGCGCACGAAGGAAGGTGCGCGGCCTCAGGTAGAAGCGCAGGAACGCGCGCCGCTGCCAGGCGGCGACGTCGAAGTCGACCGCCGCGGCGCCCTTCCCGCCGGTGGTCAGGAACTCGCTCCAAGCTGGCGCGCGGCCGTCGGCGGCGAGCGCATCCTCGCTCGCGGGGGTGCCCGGCAGCGGCAGGAAGTTCGAGAACTGGGCGTGGTCGAGCTCGAGCGAGAGCGAAAGGTCGACCGTGTCGCGGACGTCGTCCTCGGTCTCCCCGGGAAAGCCGACGATGAAGAACCCCGTGGTCTTGATGCCGAGCGAGCGTGCGATGGCGAGCTTCTCGCGCGTCCGGGCGAGATCGAGCTCCTTGTGCATGGCGTCGAGCACCCGCTTCGATCCGGACTCGATGCCGACCGCGAACGCCACCAGCCCCGCGCGCCGCATCAGCGTGAGCAGCTCGCGATCGACGGAGTCGAGGCGCATGCCGTTCGGGCAGCACCACGTCACCGGCGTCGAGCGCCCGAGCAGCGCCTCGCAGAAGGCGCGGACGACGTGGCGGTTGGTGGTGAAGTTGTCGTCCTCGAGGTGGATCTCGCGGACTCCGTGGTCGGTCACGAGCTGGTCGATCTCCGCGACCACGTTCTCCATGCTGCGCACCCGCAAGCGGCGCCCCGCGGTGCTGACGGCGTCGCAGAACGTGCACAGGTACGGACAGCCGCGGGTCACGAGGAACGGCGCCACCGGGAAGGCCCCCGCCACCAGCCCGTGGGGCGCGGGAGGGTAGTCGCGAGGTGGCGTCAGGTCCCAGGCCGGAAACGGCACCGCATCGAGGTCCTCGATGAACCGCACCGGCACGCACTCGACGGATTCACCGGCGCGCCGCGCCAGGTTCTCGACCCCTTCGGGAGCGCGGCCACGACCGAGTGCCTCGAGGAGCTCGACGACCCCCCTCTCCGCCTCGCCGCGAAACGCGTAGTCGACGTCGGCCAGGTAGGCGAGCGCGTGGGCCGGGTCGGCGCTCGCGTGCGGACCGCCGAGCACCAGCGTCGCCGAGGGCAGCCGCTCGCGGGCGATCCGCGTTAGCTCGCGGACCAGGGGCAGATCGCACGTGAACGACTGGAAGCCCACCACGTCGTAGGCGGCCGAGGCGAGCCGGTGACGGAACGCCGCGGGAGTCGTGCGCTCGCGCATCCCGTCGAGGATCTCCACCGCGTGTCCGGCGCGGCGCAGCACGGCAGCCAGGTAGCCGAGGCCGAGGCTCGGCACCACGGTCGGGATCCGGCGGCTCCAGGGCCGCACCAGCAGGACCCGCGCGCTCATGGGGGACGGCCGGACGCGACGCGCAAGCGGAGCGATGGCCCGGGCTCGACTCTGGGATGGGGATGCACGATCTCGCCGAGACCGCGAAGGGTGGCCGAGCTTACAACCGCCGGGGTGGGCGTGCCCACGTGTGGTGATCGCCGCGGCCCTGCAGGCCGTCCGGCTCACTGGCCGCCTGCGCCATCGCGGACGCTCGACAGGTCGATCTCGACGATCCCCGCGCCGGTGCCGACCAGCGCCGTCGACTCGTCCGCGGAGAGCCTCACCGTGCGTGGTCGCGCGCCGACCCGCAGCGTGCGCAGGACGCCGAGGTCGCGCCCGGCGAGGACCGTCACCACCTCGCCGGCCCACCCCGACACCAGCACCAGATCGTGGCGCGGCGCGTAGGCCAGGTGACGCGCTCCGCCGGGCAGCGTGGCGCTCGCCAGCGGCACCAGCGCGTCGCCGTTCCGCTCGAACGCCTCGACCCGGCTCTCCTGCAGCGACGACACGAACACCCGATCGCCGCCGGCCACCGTGTAGTGGAGCCAGGCGTTGGGCGTGAGCCAGCGCGCCGGCGCGAGCCAGCCGCCGTCCAGCGCCGTCATGGACCTCGCCACCAGCCGCCCCGCGCACTCGGCGCACGATCGATCCCGCGCGTCGTCGGTGGCGCGCTCGACCTGCCACACCACCAGCTCACCGGGGCTCGCCGAGATCGCGCGCCCATCGCCGAGCGCGGCGAGCCCGAACGCGAAGCGCGGGGTCTCGGCGAGCAGCGCACCCGATCGGATCTCCGCGACGCGCATCTTCATGTCGCGGGCGTCGAGGTGCCAGAGCAGCTCGGCGTCGGCCGACTCGATCAGCGGACCCGGGCCCACCACCAGGTTCTCGAAGACCCGGAGCACCTCCAGCTCGGGCAGCGCGGACGCGCGCGCGACCAGGCCTCGGCCGCGGCGCCAGTCGCCGAGCACCACCTCGCCCGCGCCGCACCGGAACAGCACGTCGTCGCTCGGATCGCGAATGGCGCCGATCGGCACGAACTGGCCCGTCGCGCGGTCGAGGAGGTGGTAGCCCTGCGGCGACTTGTGGATCACCACGACGATCTGGCGGCCGTCGCACGAGGGCGCCGCGGCGTAGACCTGTGCGCCCGCCGTGAGCGGACCGCTGCCGCGAGGCGCCACCAGCCGAACTCCCGGCTGGCCACCGATCTCGACCAGGCTCGTGGTGTCGGGCCGGTAGTAGAACGACGCGGCGAGCACCATCGTCGCGAAGAGCGCGACGAAGCTCGCCACCACCTCGCGCCCCAGCCGCGCGAAGAAGCTCCGCGGGCCTAGCAGCGCGTCGGCCGCCACCACCACGCCAGCGGCGATCAGCTTGGTCGCCACGGGCGCGGGCGCGTCGCGGCCGAGAACGGCCACCGCCGCCGCCACCGGGACCACGAACCAGCGCGGGATCGGTCCCGGACGCCCGACGACGAGCGCCGCCGACGCCAGCCCGGCCACCGCCCACGCCTCGCCCGGGCTCACGACGTACGCGTACCCACGCCAGAACGCCGCGACGTAGGCGGCGAGCGCCACGCGCGCGGCCACGCGCGGCGACGTCGACCGCGCCAGCACCGGCCCGCCGCGGGTCCGGAGCGCGAGCAGCGCCACGGTCACCAGCCCGACCACCCACTGGAAGCGAGGCGAGACCGCCGCGAAGAGCGCGATGCCATGGACGGAGGCGGCGACGCCATCGGCGCCGAACGCGAGCGCGCCCCACGCGGCGCGCCGGAGGCGCGCGAACCCGCGCTCCGCGCCATGCGCGCCGGGCGCCGTCCCGCTCGGCGGCAGCGCCGATCCGTCGGCTGGCGTCATCGCGCGAGCATTGGCCACCGTTCCCGCCCGGTCAACGGCGATGGTAGGTTGCCGGCCCTCCCCGACCGGATCCGGCGCATTTCCAGATCGCGAGCCGCGCCGGCTCGGGACTCGAGGCTCGCCGTCGATGACCATCCTCGTCACTGGCGCCCCAGGCTGGCTCGGCACGCGCTTGGTCGCACGCTTCACGGGCGAAGGACACGCCGTCCGCTGCCTCGTCGAGCCGGGCCGCGACGCGTCGCCCGTGGAGCGGCTCGGAGCGGAGGTCGAGCGCGGTGACGTCCGCGACGGCGCCGCGCTCGCGCGCGCGGCGCGCGGCGCCGAGCTGGTCGTGCACTGCGCCGGGATCGTCCACCCGCGGCGCTTCGGCGACTACCGCGCGATCCACGTCGACGGCACGCGCAACGCCGTGCGCGCCGCGGCGGCGGCCGGCGCCCGGCGTTTCGTGCACGTCAGCTCGGAGGCGGCGCAGGGCTACAACACCGGCGAGCGCCCCCTCGACGAGGACCAGCCGTGCCGGCCCGAGACCGAATACGGGCGCACCAAGCGCGCCGCCGAGCTGGTGGTTCTCGAAGCCCACCAGCCGGGGACGCTCGAGACGGTGGTGCTGCGGCCGGCGATGTTCTACGGGCCGGAGCAGCCCGAGCGCCGCTCGCGGCTCATGCGCATGATCGCGAGCGGGCGGCCGCCGCTCTTCGGCGACGGCGGCAACCGCCGCAGCATGGTGTACGTCGACAACCTCGTGGACGCGGTCGGAGCCGCCGCAGCGGTCGCCGGAATCGGGGGCGAGGTGTTCTGGATCGCGGACACCGAGATCTACACCACGCTCGGCTTCTTCGAGGCCATCGCCGACGCCCTCGGGGTGCCGCTCCGTCCGCGCCGCTTGCCGCTGGCCGCCGCGTGGCTTTGTCGCCTGGCGTCGCGGGCCCTCGAGCGAGCCCACGCCCACTCCCTCGACCTCCACGTCGTCGGCGAGTCGCCGCGCGACTTCTTCTGCAGCAACGAGAAGGCGCGCCGCCGCCTCGGCTGGAGCCCGGCGACCGGCCTGGCCGAGGGCGTCCGCGAAGCGGTCGCGTGGTGGCTCGCACACGAGCGCGCGCCGGCTCCGGGCGCCTTGACCGAGCGCGCCTCGGCACGCTGACCGCCACCGCGGGACCGCTGCGAAGCAGCGCGCGCCACGGTGAATTCGGCGGCCCCCGGTGGTAGAGTCGCGTCTTTCCGCTGCAATCGGTCGGTCCCATCCCATTCGCGGTGCTGCTGGCGAGGACGTTCATGACGGTCGAAGCGAAGAAGCTCTGGCTCGACGGCCGGATGCTGGATTGGAAGGACGGCACCACCCACGTCCTGACCCACACCCTGCACTACGGCGTGGGCGTGTTCGAGGGCATCCGCTGCTACAAGACGGTCGACGGGCGCAGCGCGGTGTTCCGCCTCCCCGAGCACATGCGCCGGCTGCGCCACTCCGCGCACGCCGTGTACCTCAAGGTCCCCTACTCCGACGAGCAGCTCAGCCAGGCGCTCCTCGACGTGCTGCGCGAGAACGAGCTCGCCGAGGCCTACATCCGCCCGCTGGTGTTCCTGGGCCCGGGCACGATGGGCCTCTACCCCGACAAGAACCCGACCCAGGTGATGATCGCCGCGTGGTCGTGGGGCGCCTACCTCGGCGAGGACGGCCTCAAGAACGGCATCCGCGTCCGGGTCTCG
>CAYMQR010000370.1:0-5538 GCA_964392195.1 uncultured bacterium
GGGAAGAGCTCGCTGCTCCGCGCCATCTCTGGGCTGGTGCCGCTCCAGGAGGGGCGCATCGTGCTGGTGCGCGAGGGGCGGGAGGTCGACCTCGAGGGCGTGCCGGCGCACCAGATCGTCCGCCACGGCGTCGCCCACGTGCCCGAGGGGCGGCGCGTGTTCGCGAGCCTGTCGGTGCTCGAGAACCTCGAGATGGGCGCCTTCCTGCGCCGCGACGCGGCCGGGATCCGCGCCGACCTCGACGACGTGTTCACGCTCTTCCCGCGCCTCGCCGAGCGCCGCGCGCAGCGCGCCGAGACGCTCTCCGGCGGCGAGCAGCAGATGCTCGCGATCGGCCGCGCGCTGATGAGCCGGCCACGCGTGCTGCTCATGGACGAGCCGTCGCTCGGCATCGCGCCGCTCTTGGTCAAGACGATCTTCGAGACCATCCGCGAGATCAACGTCGAGCGGCGGATGACGATCGTCGTCGTCGAGCAGAACGCGCGCATGGCGCTGGGCGTGGCGCATCGCGGCTACGTGCTGGAGGTCGGCGAGATCGCGCTGGCGGGATCCGCCGCGGAGCTCGCCGGAAACGACGAGGTCCGCAAGGCGTACCTCGGCGGCTGACCGCCGGGCGAAGCGCTGCTCGTCCGGCTGGCCGCGCCCCACGGAACCAAACGACCGATCGTTTTGCCGCCCTGGCGCGCGCGGTGCTAGTTAAGCGCCGTCAACTTCGTCGCCGGCCAGGTGCGTGGCACCAGCCGAGCCTGAGGAGTCGCGTCATGAAGAAGGGCCGAGACGTTTGCGTGATCGGGGTCGGCATGACCAAGTTCGAGCGCGGCGACCGCGATTTCATGGACCTGGCGCAGGAAGCCGGGTCGGCGGCGCTCAAGATGGCGGGCGTGCCGTACGACAAGGTCGAGCAGGCCTTCTGCGGCTACGTGAACGGCATGAGCACCAACGGCCAGCGCGCGGTGTACGGCCTCGGCATGACCGGCATCCCGGTCTACAACGTCAACAACAACTGCTCGACCGGCTCGACGGCGCTCTACCTCGGCTGGCAGGCGGTGTCGTTCGGCATCAACGAGTGCGTGCTCGCGCTCGGCTTCGAGAAGATGGAGAAGGGCCCGCTCGAGAACCAGCTCCAGGGGCTCAAGGACAAGCAGGCGTCCGAGGACGGCGAGGAGAAGAAGAAGAAGCCTCCCATCGCGGCGCGCATCTTCGGTTCGGGCGGCCGCGAGCACATGGAGCTCTACGGCACCACCCGCGAGCAGTTCGCCAAGGTGTCGGTGAAGAACCACCGCCACTCGGTGAACAACCCCCGCTCCCAGTACCAGGACCCGTGCACGCTCGAGGAAGTGCTCGCGTCGCGCGAGATCTACGATCCGCTCACGCTGCTGCAGTGCTGCCCGACCTCGGACGGCTCGGCCGCGGCGATCCTGTGCTCCGAGGACTTCGCGAAGAGCCTCGGCATCACCAACCCGGTGAAGATCCTCGCGTCGACCATGACCACCGACAAGGCGGAGGACATGGGGAACGGCGCGATCGGGATGATCGGCTTCGGCATGACCCGCGACGCCGCCAAGAACATCTACGAGATGACCGGGTACGGACCGAAGGACGTGCAGGTGATCGAGCTCCACGACTGTTTCTCGACCAACGAGCTCATCACCTACGAGGGGCTCGGCCTGTGCGAGGTCGGCCAGGGCGGGCGCCTCATCGACGAGGACAAGGTCACCTACGGCGGCCCGTGGGTGGTGAACCCGTCGGGCGGCTTGCTCTCGAAGGGCCACCCGCTCGGCGCGACCGGTCTCGCGCAGTGCGCCGAGATCACCTGGCAGCTCCTCGGCGCCGCCGACAAGCGCCAGGTCCCCGGCGCCAAGATCGGCCTCCAGCACAACCTCGGTCTCGGCGGCGCGTGCGTCGTGACCATGTACAAGCGCGACTGAGCGGGTCCCGGGCGCCGGCGTGAAGCCGGCGCCCTCGCTTCACCGCGTCACCGACGTGCAGCGCCCCGCCACGATGTTGTTCGTGACCGGCACCGACACCGGTGTCGGCAAGACCGTGGTGAGCGCGGCGCTGGCGCGCGCGTTCCGCGACCGGGGGCTCCGCGTCGGCGTGATGAAGCCGGCGGAGACCGGCTGGCCCGATTCGCCGCAGGGCGTGGCGGACACCGACGGAGCGCGCCTCCGCGAGGCGGCTGGCGATCCCGACCCGCTCGAGGACATCGTCCCGGTGCGGCTCGCCGAGCCGCTCGCGCCGGCGGTGGCCGCAGAGCGCGCCGGGCTGCGCGTGGACTTCGCCGATCTCGTGGCGCGCGCCCGCGCCAAGTCGGCGCGGGTCGATCTGTTGCTGCTCGAGGGAGCGGGTGGGCTCCTCGTGCCCCTCGACGCGACCCGGACCACCCTGGATCTGGTGATCGAGCTGGGTGCGTCGGTGCTGGTCGTGGCGGGCAACCGGCTCGGTGTGATCAACCACGCGTTGCTCACGGTCGACCGCCTGGCCGCGGCGAGCGTGACGGTCGCCGGCGTGGTCCTGAACCGGCTCACGCCGGAGCCCGGTGTGGCGGAGTCCGAGAACCCCCGGACGCTCGAGCGGCTCTTGGGCCGGCGCTACCTCGGCGAGCTCCAGTGGCTCGGCGAGGGCGCGGATGCGTCACGCGCGGCGTCCGCGCTGGCGGCGGCTGTCGACCTGGACGAGCTGTGGAGAGGCGTCGCGCGGGCAGGGGCGGGATGACCGTTCTATGCATGTTTTGGGCCGTTTTCCGAGGTCGTCAGCTTTGATCTCGCCGACCGATGACCTATGATGGATCGGATGAGGTTCATGCATGGATGCATCGTCGATGAGTGAGGCGGAGCTCGCGTTCTTCCGCGACCTGCTCAGCGACCAGCTGAAGGGGCTGATCGTGGAGGCGGAGCGGACCGTGGAAGGGATGAACGGCGAGCGTACGGAGTTCCCCGACCCCACCGACCGTGCATCGCTCGAGTCCGACCGCAACTTCGATCTCCGGATCCGCGATCGCGAACGGAAGCTGATCAAGAAGATCCGCGAGGCTCTCGACCGTATCCAGGACGGCTCGTTCGGGGTCTGCGAGGAATGCGGCGGACGCATCGGGATGGAGCGCCTGCGCGCCCGGCCGGTGACCACGCTCTGCATCGCGTGCAAGGCCGAGCAGGAAGCCGAGGAGCGCACCGCGGAGCGGGCGCAGCGCGGTCGGTGAGCCGGACCGCCGCGGCGTGCGGCGGAACGTCGGGGGACCGCCCGGCGGACGACGGTTTCGGGGGCGCGCCGGGATGACTCGCAACGACGACGGAGCCGTTCCGGATCGCGGACCGCGGGCCGCCGCGCGGCTGCTCGCCGGGGCCGTCGCGGCGCCCGACTCCGGCGCGGCGCTCGCGTCGAGGGTCGGCGTGGCGCTCGGAGTCGGGCTCGCGCCGGCGGCCGTCGCGCGCTGCGTGGAGTCGCTGTCGGCGAACGCTGCGTCCGGGTCGTGGCGGGACCTTCCCGATCCGCTCTTCGACGCGACGGTGGCGGCGGCGGTGATGCTCGGCCGCGCCGAGTGGCTGGGCTCGGCGCTCGCCGCCGACCTGGGCGCGAAGGAGCGCACCAAGGCCGTGAAGCGCGCGCTGCACGGGCTGCGCGCGCGCGGTGTCGCCGTCGAGGGTCCGGCCGCCGCGAGCGCGCCGAGCGCGTTCCGCGCGCGCGCCGTACACGACCCAGACGCGGAGCGGCGCTCGGTGGTCTCCGCGCCGGACGGTATGGGGGCGCGGCTGGTGGTGGTGATCGCGGACGTCGACGGCGGCGTCGCCTTCGTCGAGGCGATCTTCCGCGACGCGACGCTGGTGCGGGTCGCCGGGACGGTCTCGGCACGCAAGGTCGTGCGGCCGATGGTGCGCCAGCTCTTCGACACCTGGGGCGAGGCGCTGACCTCGGTGGACGTGAGTATCGGAGCGGGGGAGATCCTCGACGCCGATGCCGCCGGGAGGCTCGAGCCCGCGAGCGTGCGCGAGCGCCTCGCCGAGCTCCGCCCGGTGCTTCGCCCGCTCGCCGCGGATCGCAAGCGGCTCGCGGAGCCGGCCCTCGACCCGGATCACCTGCGGCGCCGCGCGGCCGAGTCGGCCTCGCTGCTCGACTCGCCGCTCTTCGCGGGCTGGATGCCGGATCAGCGCGCCCTGCTCGAGTGCGGCGAGAGCGTGCACCGCGCCATGGCGAGCGAGCTGGTGCTCAACGAGGCGCAGCGACACGAGCAGGTCGAGGGCGTCTTCACCCGCGCGGTTCGCGACTACCTGACCGAGCCGCACCGCCGAACGCTCGCCGATCGGCTTCGTCACGCGGGCCGGTTCCTGCTCGCCGCGGGCCGCGGCGAGGACGCGGAGCGCGCGTGGGCCGCGGCGGCCACTCTCGACGACGGCGGGACGCCGAGCTTCGTCGACCGCATGTTCCGGCGCTTCTTCGATGCACCTCCGCCTCCCGCAGTCGGGGAGGCGCCATCCACCGAGCCGCCGAGCGGGCCTCGCTCGCGCCTCGTCTTGCCGGGCACGGCCGATCCCGGCGGCGCGAAGCGCGGCGGTGGCCTGATCCTTCCGTGAAGAGAGCGTCGAGCCCGTCATGAACCGCTTCCTCGATCCGATCCGGGATCATCTCGATCAGGCTGCGCAGGCGCTGTGGGGCTACGTCCAGGGGCTCACGCCGGACCAGATCGAGCTCTACTTCCTCGGCCTGTTCGCGGTCGGCTGCCTGCTCTCGATCTGGCTGCTCTACTCGATCCACCGCCGCTCGCCGTCGTTCGATGCGCGGCCGGCCGGCGCGCCGCAGCCCCGCCAGGTCGGCCTGCCGACCTTCGTCGAGCCCGGGCGCACCGGCGCCGCAGACGAGGCGGATGCGGACCGGCGGGGTCCGCCCGTCGACGTCTCGGAAGAGCCGCGCCGGCCCGGCCAGCGCCGCGCGGTCAAGGGCTTCCGGATCGACACACCGGCGGTGTCGCCGAAGCGGCTCAAGGTCGCGAAGGTCCCGCCGCCCGACGAGCGCCTGCTGACGCCGCCGCCGCCGACGCGTCCGACGCGAGTGGAGGCGCGGACCGACGCCCGCCCGGGTACGCCGCCCCCGGAGCGCGCGCCGGTGGCGGTGCCGCCGACCGCGGAGCGCGCGCAAGTCGCGGTGCCCGCCGCGCCCGTGGCGCCACCGCCCGCGCCCGCCGAGAGCCTGTTCGCGCGCCTGCGCACCGGCTTGACCGCGACCCGGGACGGACTCGTGAAGCGCCTCGACGCGCTGGTCGGCGGACGTGGCGCGGTCGACGAGAGCGTGATCGCCCAGATCGAGGAGGTGCTCATCGCGAGCGACGTCGGCGTCCGCACCACCGGGACGCTGATCGACGCGGTGCGCGGCGGTATCCGGTCCGGGAGGATCAAGACGGCTGACCAGCTTCGCGACGCGCTCAAGGGTCGCATCCGGGAGATCCTGTCGATCCCCACGCCGGCGCTGCAGGTCGAGGCGAAGCCACACGTGCTGCTGGTGGTGGGAGTCAACGGCACCGGCAAGACGACGTCGATCGGCAAGCTC
>CAYMQR010000371.1:0-5529 GCA_964392195.1 uncultured bacterium
CTGAAGCGCCGTCCGCGTCGCGCGCGGCACGGGCCGGAGCGCCGCGTGCTCGGCCCCCGGTTGGTGTAGTCTCGGCGCGACCGTCGCAGCGGCCGGCGCACCTCGCGCGACGAGGCCGTCTCGCGTCGCGGTCCGAGGTGCCGAGAGCCATGCAGATCCAGTCGATCCTCGAGCGCGCCGTGCAGGGCGGCGCCTCCGACATCCACGTCACGATCGGCAAGCCGCCGATGGTGCGGGTGAAGGGCGAGCTCCTGCCGCTCGAAGGCCAGCCGGTGCTCGACGCCGAGACCGCCCGCCGCATCATCCTCGAAGCGATGGACGAGGGGCAGCGACGCGACTTCGAGGAGCGGCACGAGCTCGACTTCGCGCTGGTGGTGCCGAACGTGGGCCGCTTCCGCGCCAACGCGTTCCTGCAGAAGAACGGCGTGAGCGCCGTGATGCGGGTGATCCCGAGCAAGATCCCGGCGCCCGCCGACATCGGTATCGAGGACGCGATCCTGGGCTTCACCGAGCTGCACCGCGGGCTGGTGCTGGTCACGGGTCCGACCGGCTCGGGCAAATCGACGACGCTCGCGAGCCTGCTGCAGGTGATCAACCACAAGCGCCGCGTCCACATCCTCACGGTCGAGGACCCGATCGAGTTCGAGTACACGAGCGACCAGAGCGTGATCTCGCAGCGCCAGGTCGGCCCACACACCAAGAGCTTCGCCAACGCGCTGCGCTCGGCGCTGCGCGAGGACCCGGACGTGGTGCTGATCGGCGAGATGCGCGACCTCGAGACGATCCAGATCGCGGTCACGGTCGCCGAGACCGGGCACCTGGTGTTCGGCACCCTCCACACCACCGACGCTCCGCACACCGTGGACCGCATCATCGACGTCTTCCCCGCGGATCAGCAGCAGCAGATCCGCCTGCAGCTCTCGTCGTCGCTCAAGGGCGTCGTGTGCCAGCAGCTCCTGCCGCGGGCCGACGGCAAGGGGCGCGTGGCTGCCCGCGAGATCCTGGTGGTGACGCCGGCGGTGGCGAACCTGATCCGCGAGGGCAAGACCCACCAGCTCTACAGCGCGATCGAGGCCGGCGCCCGCTACGGGATGGTCTCGCTCGATCGCTCGCTCGCGAACCTCGCCGCGAAGGGGCTGATCACCGCCGAAGAGGCCGAGAAATACGGCACCCAGCAGGCGGCCAACGCCACCTCGGCGGCGGCGCAGGGAGCGGGAGCGGCCGCGGGCCCCGGTGGGCCGCCGGGTGCGCGGCCGAGCGCGCCGGGGCGGCCCGCGGCGCCGGGCGCCGCGCAACCGCCCCGTCCGGCGGGCGGCGGCAAGGGTTTCTTCAACCGCTGAGCGGCGCGGCGCGGACCCCACCCTCACTGGCCCCATCCAGCCACCGCCCATGAGCACACCGGACCTCGCCGCGCGGCTCACGCGCGTGCCCATCTTCGCCGAGCTGCCGGCCGACGTCCTCGACCAGCTCGCCGCGATCGCCGAGGAGCGCGCATACGGCCACGGAGACCCGGTGTTCCGCGAGGGCGATCCGGGCGACGCGTGGTACGTGGTGGTCGAGGGCGCGGTGAGGATCGTGCGGGAGCTCGACGGCGGGGGCCGGCTCGTGCTCACCGAGCTCGGCGCGGGCAGCTCGTTCGGCGAGATCGCGGTCTTCGACGATCGGCCCCGCTCGGCGGGCGCGGTCGCCGAGGGCGCGGCCCGTCTGATCGCGATCCGTCGCGGCGCGCTACAGGGCCTGCTCGCCGATCGCCCGGCCGCCCTCGCCCGGCTGCTCGTCGCCGTGATCGCGAACCTGAGCAGCGCGGTGCGGCGCGTGACCCAGAACCTCGTGACCGTCTACGAGACCGGCAAGCTCGCCGGCACCGTCCGCGACCCCCAGGTGCTCGCGCGCGAGGTCCTGGCGCGCCTCCACGGCGCGCTCGGCGCGGATCGGTCCGCGCTCGGGCTGTGGAACCCGTACGCGGAGGACTACGAGTGGATCACCCGCGGCGACGACCCGGCGAGCCACGCGCCGCTTGCCGCTGGCCACCCGTGGATCGCGGCCGCGTTCGAGGCCGGCGAGGCGGTGATCCTGGAACGTGACCGCGAAGCGTCCGGCGCGGCGGACGAGGCCGCGTGGCTCGGCCACGCGACGATCGTCGTGCCGCTGCTGCAAGAGAGCGAGGGCCTCGGCGTGCTGGTGTTCGCCACCGACCGTGAGGGCGCATTCGGCGACGACCAGCAGAAGCTCGCCGACGCCACGGCGCTGCAGATCGCCGGCGCGCTGGCGCTCGCCCGCCACGAGCAGGACGAGCGCGATCGAGAGCGGCTCGCGCGGTCGCGCGAGCGCGGCTCGTTCTGAGCCCGGGGCGGCGCTCAGCTCCCTTCGAGCCGCGGCGCGGACGACGTCACCTCGAGCCTGCTCCGCACCGTCCGCGGTCCGCGGAACACGATCCACACCACCAGCATGAACGCGATCAGCGCGAGCGCCAGCGCGAGGCCCCACCACAGCCCGGCGAGCCCCATGTGCTGCTTGAACGCGAAGGTCGCCGCGAGCGGCAGCGCGAGCAGGTAGTAGCCCACCAGGTTGAACACCGCCGCGGGCCGCGTCCGCCCCATGCCGCGCAGGATCCCGCCGCCCACCCCCTGGGTGCCGTCGAAGATCTGGAACGTGGCGGCGATCGGCAGGATGGTCGCGGCGAGCGCCGCCACCATGGGCTCCGCGCCGTAGAGCCGCGGGAGCTGGTGGCGGAAGAGCGCGAAGATCGAGGCCGAGCCCACCATCGCCGCCGCGCCCACCGCGAGCGCGAGGTGGGCGGTGCGCTGCGCGCGCCGCGGATCGCCCTCGCCGATCAGGTGGCCGACGCGGGTCGCCGCGCCCGCCGCGATCCCCATCGGGATCATGAACGCGAGCGACGCCATGTTGAGCACGATCGCGTGCGCCGCGAGCTCGACGCGCCCGAGGCGTCCGGCCAGCAACGTCGCCACCTGGAACGCCCAGATCTCGAGGAAGTAGGTGATGCCGGTCGGCAGCCCGATGCGCGCGATCTGCTTCCAGCCCGCGACGTCGAACGCGTGCGGTCCCCACGGGATCCACGCTCCCTCGTGGAGCTTGAGCATCCGCACCATGCCGACGAGCAGCCCGAACATCGCGAGCCGCGTGGTCGCGGTCGCGATGCCGCTGCCGGTGAGTCCGAGCGCCGGCACTCCGAGGTGGCCGTAGATGAGGACCCAGTCGAGGAGCGCGTTGAACAGGTTGCCGACCACCACCACGACCACGATCGGGATCGGCCGTCCCCGGTTCACCAGGTACATCTGCACGGCGGTGGTCGCCATGTAGAACGGAAGGGTCGGGATCTGCACCCACACGAAGCGCGCCGCGTGCGTCGCGAGGTCGGGGCTCTGACCGAGGGCGATCAGCACCGGGCGCGCGAAGCCCCACGCGATCGCGACCGGCACGCTCACCAGCGCCGCCACCACCAGCCCGCGCTGGAACGCGATCGCCACGCCGCGCCCGTCCTGGGCGCCGTGGGCCTGGCTGATGAGCGGGTCGACGCCGAGCACCACGCCGAGGCCGAGGATCCAGGTGCCGTTGGTCCACAGCAGCCCGAGCGACGCCGCCGCCACCGCGTCCGTGCCGACGTGGCCGACCATGAGCATGTCGACCACGCCCAGCATCATGCTGCCGACCTGGTAGAGCGTGATCGGCAGCGCGATCGCGAGCAGGCGCCGCAGGTCGTCGCGCGCGGAGACGGGTTCGGTCGCGTTCGCCATCGAGCGGCCCGGCGCGGCGGTGGCGGTGCGCGCGGGCCCGGTGCGCGCTCTCGCCGGCGGGTCAAGAGCGCCATCCTACTCCCATCCGCGCCGCAGCGCCCCCGAGAGTGTTGTTGATCGCGCTCCGGCCGAGCGCGTAGCCTCCGCGCCATGAGCAAGGCCCTCTCGACGCTGATCTGGATCGCGGTCGCGATGCTCGGCGCGGTCGCGTTCGCCACCCTGGCCCTCTCGCGCGGCGAGCCGGTGAACGCCGCCTGGCTGGTGACCGCGGCGGTCTGCACGTACGCGGTCGCCTACCGGTTCTACTCGCGCTTCCTCGGCGAGCGGGTGTTCGGCCTCGACCCGCGCCGCGCCACGCCGGCCGAGCGGCTCGCCAACGGCAAGGACTTCGTGCCCACCCACAAGTGGGTGCTCTACGGCCACCACTTCGCGGCGATCGCGGGCGCGGGGCCGCTGGTGGGACCGGTGCTGGCGGCGCAGTTCGGCTACCTGCCGGGGACGCTGTGGCTGGTGATCGGCGTGGTGATCGCGGGCGCGGTGCAGGACTTCGTGATCCTGTTCGCGTCGCTGCGGCGCGACGGCAAGTCGCTCGGGCAGATGGCGAAGGAGGAGATCTCGGGCTTCGCCGGGCTCACCGCGATGGTGGCGATCATGCTCATCATGGTGATCCTGCTCGCGGTGCTGGCGCTGATCGTGGTGAAGGCGCTCGCCGAGTCGCCGTGGGGCCTCTTCACGATCGTCTGCACCATCCCGATCGCGGTGCTGATGGGCTTCTGGATGAAGGTGTGGCGGGTCGGCGCCGTGGGCGAGGCGTCGATCGTGGGCTCGGTGCTCTTGATCCTGGCGCTCGTCGCCGGGCGCTGGGTTTCGCACGACCCGGCGTGGTCGGCGGCCTTCACCCACGACGGCAAGGCGCTGTCGTGGATGATGATGGGCTACGGCTTCGTCGCGTCGGTGCTGCCGGTGTGGATCCTGCTCTGCCCGCGCGACTACCTCTCCACCTTCCTCAAGATCGCCACCGTGGCCGGGCTCGCGGTCGCGATCCTGGTGATCCTGCCCGAGCTGCAGATGCCGGCGCTGACGCCGTTCGCGCGCCTCGGCGAGGGGCCGGTGTTCGCCGGCAAGCTCTTCCCGTTCTGCTTCATCACCATCGCGTGCGGCGCGATCTCGGGCTTCCACGCGCTGGTGGCGTCCGGCACCACGCCCAAGATGATCTCGCGCGAGCCGGACGCGCGGCTCATCGGCTACGGCGGCATGCTCACCGAGTCGTTCGTCGGCGTGATGGCGATCATCGCCGCGTGCACCCTCGAGCCGGGCGTGTACTTCCAGATGAACACCTCGCCCAAGGCGCTCGCCGCGGCGTCGAGCGTGCTGAACGAGGCCGGGTTCGTGGTCACGCCCGAATACATGCAGCAGCTCGCAGACGAGATGGGCGAGAAGACGCTGGTGGGGCGCGCGGGCGGCGCGCCGTCGCTCGCGGTGGGGATCGCGCACATCTTCGGCAGCGTGACGAAGGCGTTCGGCGGCGACTCCGTGCTGTCGCTCTGGTACCACTTCGCGATCATGTTCGAGGCGCTCTTCATCTTGACCACCATCGACACCGGCACGCGGGTCGGGCGGTTCATGCTGCAGGAGCTGCTCGGCCACCTGCACCCGAAGCTCGCCGACATGGCGTGGCTGCCGGGCACCATGCTGGCGAGTGCCTTGGTGGTGGCGGGCTGGGGCTACTTCCTCTACCAGGGCGTGGTCGACCCGCTCGGCGGCATCAACTCGC
>CAYMQR010000372.1:0-5521 GCA_964392195.1 uncultured bacterium
AGGTCGCGGGCGATGGCGGCGCGCGGGATCACCACGCGCAGGCCCTCGACGCTGCCGTTGGTGGCGCGGAAGGCCTCGAGCAGCCCCTCGGCGCGGTACTCGTCGGGCACGAGGTCGACGCGGATGCGCAGCTCCCGCACCGCCTGCGCGGTGGAGGAGCCGATCGCCGCGATGCGCACTCCCTTGAGGTCGCGCAGGTCGCGGCCGCGCGACTCGAGGCGCTCGAAGAAGCACCGCACCGCGTTGGCGCTGGTGAAGATCGCCCAGTCGTACTCGCCGATGGTGTCGATCGCGCGGTCGAGCGCGTCGAAGGACTCGGGTGGGCCGATCTCGATGGTCGGGAACGTCACCGGCGTGGCGCCCTGCGCCTCGAGCGCTTGCACCAGATCGGCCGCCTGGTCGCGGGCGCGCGTGACCAGCACCCGGTGGCCGAAGAGCGGCCGCGTGTCCCACCAGCGCAGCCGCTCGCGCAGCCGCACCACGTCGCCGACCACCAGCACCACCGGCGCCGTGAGCCCGCGGGCGTCCGCCTCGGCGGCGATCCGCTCGAGCGGCGCCACCAGCGTCTCCTGCTCGGGCGTCGTCCCCCAGCGGATCAGCGCGGCGGGCGTGTCGGCGGCGAAGCCGCGCGCGAGCAGCACCTCGACGTTGCGCGCCAGATTGCTGCGGCCCATCAGCAGCACCACGGTCTCGCGGCCGCTCGCGCGCGAGGCGGGGAGGGTGCTCGCCTCGAGCGCGTCGTCGGCCGCGCCACCGCTCGCGCCGCCTTCGTCGCTCTCGAGCTCGTCGCGGCCGAGCGCCACCAGCAGCGAAGTGGCGACTCCGCGATGGGTGGTCGGAATACCGGCATAGGCGGGCACCGCGAGCGCGCTGGTGATGCCGGGCACGATCTCGAACGGGATGCCGGCGGCGGCGAGCGCCTCGGCCTCCTCGCCGCCGCGCCCGAACAGGAACGGGTCGCCGCCCTTGAGCCGCACCACGCGCTTTCCAGCGCGGGCGCGATCGAGGAGCAGCGCCTGGATCGTGACCTGGTCGGTGCGTCCCTCGCCGGGCTTCTTGCCGACGTAGATGCGCTCGGCGCGCGGCGGGACCTCGTTGAGGAGGAACGCGCTCGCGAGGTGGTCGTAGACCACCACGTCCGCCCGCCGGAGCAGGGCGAGGCCCTTGACCGTCACCAGCCCCGGGTCGCCGGGACCCGCGCCCACCAGGTGCACGATGCCGCTCATGGCCGGCAGTGTGTCACTCCCTCGGCGCGCCATCGAGCCCGTTGAGGTCCCAGTCGTAGCGCCGGTAGGCGAGCGCGAAGCCCGCGGCGAAGGCCCGCGCGATGTCCGCGCGGTGCTCGCCTTCGGCGTGCTGCACCAGGAAGCGGCGCACGCCGTCCTCGCCGCCGAAGTCGCGGGCGTAGTAGCGGTAGAGGATCGAGACCCGGACCTCGCGCGCGTCCTCGGCCACCTCGGTGTCGTGGGTGACGAAGGTGCGCGAAGCGAGGTCGAGCTGCGGATCGAGCTGCTCGCCGTCGTAGAACGCGATCGGCGGGCACGCGCGCGCCGCGCACACCAGCGCCGCATGCACCCGCGCGTCCACGGGAGTGAGCACGAGCGCCTTGCGCGGATCGTGGCCCACGAACGGCACCCGTCCGGTCGCCGGGTGCGGCGCGTTGCCGCGCAACACGCCGTTCTCGATCTCGTCGGGTGTGAACAGGAAGTCGCCGATCCGGTACGCGACGGTGCCGAAGAAGGACGGCACCTCCATCACCGAGCGGCGCACGCCGAGCGCCACCACGCCGTGGATCACCAGCACGTTGTAGAGGTTGATCCAGAACGCCCGCGCGCTCCCGTCGGCCGGGAAGTCGAGGAGCTGCAGGCCGAGGAGGAGACGGCTGGTGTCGACGAGCTCGGCGAAGGTGGGCGAGCCGGCGAGCCGCCGGTAGTCGACGCCGCGCCCGTCCGCGGCGAGCGCCTCGGCCTCGAGCCGGCGCGTGAGCCGCCGCAGCGCCACCGCCACCTCGGTGGCGGGCATCGGCGCCACGCCGCCGGTCTCGCCGTTGAGCACGACGCGCTCGAGCAGCGACGCCGGCACCAGCGCCTTCGCCGCCTCGAGCGGGTTGCGGGCGCGGCGCAGGATGTCGGCGGCGTCGCGCGCGCCGCGCGCGAGGTCGCCGAGGCGGCTCAGCACGGGAAGAGCGTGGGCCGCGACGTCGGCAGCACCGACGGACGCGCGCCCATGGTGGTGAGCTTCTGGTCGGCGAGGCCGCACGAGTCACCGGAGAGGTCGAGGTTCTTGCACTGGCACACCGACACCGGGATCCCGAGGGGATCGGCGAGGTGCCGGAAGCGCAGGTAGCCCTCCTCGCGGTAGCTCCTCGGCAGCAGCTTGACCTCGCTGGGAGCGCCCGACGCGACCCATGGCTGCTTCAGGTAGGCGTCCTCGATCAGGCGCTTCGCGTCGGGCGGCACCAGGCGCAGCAGCGCGGTGCGCATCGCGGGGCGGAGGTGGACGTAGCTGATCACCACCCGCGGCACGCGCAGGTCGTGGAGGTTGCCGAGCAGCTCGCCGATCGCGATGTCGGTGTCGTTGAGCCCCGGCACCAGCGGATCGACCCGCACCTCGGCGAGCGCGTCGAGCGACGAGAGCGCGGCGATGGTGTCGAGCCGGTCGCTGGGCGTGGCCGCGTGCGGCTCGAGCTCGGCGGCGAGCCTCGGGTCCATTGTGGTGAGCGCGACGCGCGCGCGCACCCGCCCCTGGTTGACCGAGAACAGGTCGATGAAGCGGCGGGTGAGCGTCCCCTTGGTGAAGAACGACACGCCGATCTTGCGCTCGAAGAGCGAGCGCAGCAGCCGGTACGCGGTGTCCTGGGCGCGCGGGTTGGTGGAGAAGAGGTCGACGCCCGGGTCGACCACCACGTGCTTCACCCGCGGCGCCGAGCGCGGCAGCGTGGAGAGCGCCTCGGTGACGCGCTCGATGGCGTTCTCGATCGGCTCCACCTCGGAGGGCGGCGGCGCGTCGTCGTGGCCGCGCAGGTAGCAGAACGTGCAGCCCGCCGTGCACCCGGCGAGGAAGTGCACGCTCGGGGCGCCGTTCAGGCAGGCGTACGGAACACGCTGGAAGAGCGTCGAGGCCATGGTCGAGGAGCCGAGCCGGGGGACCGCGCGGACGACGTCGCGAGGGCGCCCGCGACACGGCGCGTCACGCAAGCTGCCCGCCGGCTGGATTCGAGTCAAGCGCCTCGCGGGAGCGGCGTCGCGGCGGCGAGTGGTCGGCGCACCTCGGATCGCGTTATCTCCACGTCGGGCGCAGCGCCGTCCCGCCGCGCCGCGTGGAGGAGCTCGCCATGCCGTTTCCGATCCAGCGTCCGCGCCGCCTGCGCCGCACCGCCGCGTTGCGCGGCATGGTGCGCGAGACCAGCCTCGACCCGGGCGACTTCATCTACCCGCTCTTCGTCCTGCACGGCAGCGGCGTGCGCGAGGAGGTGCCGTCGATGCCCGGCGTGTTCCGCTTCTCGGTCGAGACGCTCGTCGAGGAGGCGAGCGCGGCGTTCGCCGAGGGCGTGCCGGCGGTGATCCTGTTCGGCATCCCCAGGCACAAGGATCCCCACGGCTCCGAGGCCTACGACGACGAGGGCGTGATCGCGCTCGCGGTGCGCGCGCTCAAGAAGGCGCTGCCCGAGCTCGTGGTGGTGACCGACGTGTGCCTGTGCGAATACACGAGCCACGGCCACTGTGGCGTGCTCGACGGCGAGCGCGTGCTCAACGATCCCACGCTGGATCTGCTCGCGCGCGAGGCGGTCTGCCACGCCAAGGCGGGCGCCGACGTGATCGCGCCCTCCGACATGATGGACGGGCGCGTCGGCGCGATCCGCGCCGCCCTCGATCGCGACGGCTTCAGCGACGTGCCGATCCTCTCGTACGCCGCCAAGTACGCCTCGGCCTACTACGGCCCGTTCCGCGACGCGGCCGAGAGCACGCCTTCGTTCGGCGATCGCCGCAGCTACCAGATGGACCCGGCCAACGCCCGCGAGGCGCTCCACGAGGTCGAGCTCGACCTCGCCGAGGGCGCCGACATGGTGATGGTCAAGCCCGCGCTCGCCTACCTCGACATCATCCGCGCGGTGCGCGAGCGCGTGAACGTGCCGGTCGCCGCCTACAACGTGAGCGGCGAGTACTCCGTGGTGAAGGCCGCCGCTCAGCACGGCTGGGTCGACGGCGACCGGCTCATGATGGAGAACCTCACCGCCATCAAGCGCGCCGGAGCGGACCTGATCCTGACCTACCACGCCCGCGAGGCGGCGCGGCTGCTCACCGGCCGGCGCTGAGACGCAGCGGAGCAGCGCCTTGCGCCCGACGGAGCGGGCGCGCTCCAGCCGATCGTCGAGGGCTGCTGGCCCGTCTTCGACGAGCCGGGCTCGCCCGGCGCGATGTAAGGTTCCGTTCCCGCTGTCGCCGCGGACCCCCCATGGCACGCGACTTCTCCACCGAACCCGAGTCCGAGCTCATCCGCCTCGCCCAGGAGGGCGAGCGCGGGGCCTTCGACGTCCTCGTCGAGCGCTATCAGAAGCGTGTCTATTCAGTGGCTTACGGGATGGTGAACGACCCCGAGCACGCCCTCGACGTGACCCAGGAGGCGTTCGTCAAGGCGTACCAGTCGATCGCCAGCTTCGTGGGCCGCTCGAACTTCTACACCTGGCTCTACCGCATCACCTTCAACTCGGCGATCGACTTCATCCGCCGCGAGCAGCGCGACAAGGCGGTGAGCTACGAGGACGGCGCCAAGCTCGACGACGCGCCGGTGAGCGGCGATTCGCTGCTGCGACGCCTCCCCAGCCCCGACAGCACGCTCCGCCGCAGCGAGATCAAGGACGCCGTCCTGAAGGCGGTGGAGACGTTGCCGGAGGAGCAGCGCGCAGCCATCTTGCTGCGCGAGGTCCACGGCCTTTCTTACAAGGAAATCGCGGACGTACTGAAATGTTCGAAGGGCACGGTCATGAGCCGGCTGCACTACGCCCGGCACAAGCTGCAGAAGCTCCTCGCGGACCTTTGAGCGCGTGGGATGTGCAGCTTGTGTGAATTTTTGTTAAGGGCCGGCCGTCGAATCGATGTTCGAGGCGGAGCGTGCGAGGTCAGGGGCGCATCGTTCAGCCACCGGAGCGTGACGTGAGCGTGCCCTGTGAAGACCTGAACATCTGGATCGAGAGGTTCCGCGACGGCGATCTCGCCGGTCGCGCCCTGATCGACGCGCAGGCCCACCTCGAGGCGTGCGAGACCTGCCGAGAGCGGCTCGCCGGGCTCGAGCAGATCGGCAGCGCGCTGCAGCGCGGCTTCGCCGAGGTCGAGCTGCCCATCCCCGCCGAGGAGCTGAGCCGGCGGATCGCGGCGCGGCTCGACACCGCGACCGTCGAGCCGGCGTTGGCCGCGCGTGGTGGCCGGGCGCCCTGGCAATACGCGCTCGCCGCCGCGGTGGCCGGCTTCGTGGTGGTGTCGGCGGCGATGTGGGTGGAGCGCGGTGGTGGCGGTGGTCCGAA
>CAYMQR010000373.1:0-5515 GCA_964392195.1 uncultured bacterium
CGTCGGCCCCTCGATCGGCGAATCGCTCGAGGTCGCCGGTGAACCGGCCCAACCACACCCGGTCGGCGAGCACGAGGTGGGCGAGGGTGTCGTGCAGCGAGCCGAAGAACGCGCCCAGGTCGCGCTTGCGGTCGGCGTCGCCGAGCTCGGCGGCGAGGGCGTAGAGCCGCTCGTTCATCCAGCGGTTGTAGCGGGCGAACGCACGGTAGGTGTCGAGCCAGCTCATCGGATCCTCTCGGCTTGCAAGGGGCGGCGGACTCGACGGCCGCCGGGGGGCGAGTCATTCTGGCGGACGGGTTCCGAAATGCCACGCGCGGGGAGATGCCGATGAGCACCAGCGAAGCCTCGCGCCGTCCCGTGGCGCTGATCACGGGTGCATCGATGGGGATCGGGCTCGAGCTCGCGAAGCTCGCGGCCGCCGATGGCCACGACCTGATCCTGGTCGCTCGCAGCGACCAGCGGCTGACCGCGCTCGCCGCCGAGCTGCGCGCGGCTCACGGCGCGAACGCCACGATCGTGCCCGCCGACCTCGCCGAGCCGGCGGCCCCGGCGCGGATCACGGACGCGCTCCGCAAGGCCGGCCTGGAGGTCGAGGTGCTGGTCAACTGCGCGGGCTTCGGGTCGACCGGACCCTACTGGCGCAGCGATCGCGATCGCGAGCTGAGCATGATCCAGGTCAACGTCACCGCCCTCGCCGACCTCACGCACCGCCTCCTCGGCGGCATGGTCGAGCGCAAGCGCGGGCGGGTGCTCAACGTGGCGTCGACCGCCGGCTTCGTTCCGGGCCCGAACATGGCCACCTACTACGCCACCAAGGCGTTCGTGGTCTCGTTCACCGAGGCCCTCGCCCACGAGCTGCGCGGCACCGGCGTGACCGCCACCGCGCTCTGTCCCGGGCCGGTCGCGACCGCTTTCTCGAAGGTCGCGGGCAACGACCAGTCGATCCTGTTCAGGGTCGGCGTCGACCGGCCCGAGCGGGTCGCCGCGCTCGGCTGGAACGCCATGAACCGCGGGCGAGCGATCGTCGTCACGGGCTGGACCAACAAGCTCGCCGCGTTCGGCGTGCGGTTCTCGCCGCGGGTGGTCGCGCGCGCGATGGCCGGTCTGCTCAATTCCTGACCGGGCTGCCCGAACGCTCGGCCGGGCCGACCGGCGCGCCCGTCACTTGAACGAGCGGCTGTAGAGCTCCTCGATCGCCTTCTTGCCGTTTTCGGCGAGGAACCGCGTCCCCGTGCCGGTGAAGTGGGGATGCGTGACCATCGGGTTCTGGATCGGCTTGAAGCGCATGTCTTCCCACTGGAACCACGCGTCCCGGTCCTGGTCGAAGACGTAGAGGGGCTTGTTGCAGAGCTTCGCGAACTCGGCACCCCAGCCGGTGCCGCCCTTCACGTGGCTGTCCTCGAGGATCTTGCCGACCACGTAGATCTCCTGACCGGCGTTCACCTGGTGCCAGATGCACTGCAGCACCTTCTTGAGCAGCGGCGCGGGCGTGTACTCGCGGTTCATCATCTTGCCGACGTAGGAGAGGCTCACGTCGCCGGTCTTGAGCTCCTCGGTGGTGAGCACGCGCATGCCGCGGGAGCGCGCGTCGTTGTGGCCCTCGAAGGTGAAGTTCACCTCCTGGATGCCGTAGCGCTCCGCCATCTCGCCGAAGTAGGCCTCGGCGCCGTTCGCGGCGCCCGAATAGAGGATGACGTCTTCGCGGTTCAGCACGGTGGCCTCCTGATCCGATCCGATCGATGGGCGGGGACGCTTGGTTGTGACCGATTCCCGCGGAACGAGTCAACCGCCACCGTCACACCCGGCCCGCCCAGACGGTGCGGCTCTCCCACGCGGCGGGCTCGCCGCGGGCGATCCGGTCCATGCCGTGGTTGGTGAGCGCGTCGACCCGCTCGTTGCCGGGCTCGCCGTCGTGACCGCGGACCCAGCGCCACTCGATGTCGTGGAGCGTGACGAGCTCGTCGAGCTGCTTGAGCAGGTCGACGTTCTTGAGCTCGCCCTCCTTGCGCTTCCAGCCCTTCGCCTTCCAGCCCGCCATCCACTTGGTGACCGAGTTGATGACGTACTGGCTGTCGCTCATGAGGCGCACCCGCTTGCGCGCGCCGCGCAGCGCCTTGAGGGCCTCGATCACCGCGAGGAGCTCCATGCGGTTGTTGGTGGTCTGGCGCTCGCCGCCGGTGCGCTCGAGGGCCTTGCCGGTCGTCGGGTCGATGAGCAGGAACGCCCAGGCACCCGGGCCGGGGTTCCCGCGGCAGCCACCGTCGGTGTAGGCGATCACGTCGGGGGTGTTCATGGGGTCGGCGCGGCGCGGCGCGGCAGCGCGTCGACGAAGCGGCGCACCTCGCCGAGCACGCTCGGCAGGCGGAAGAGCGCGGTGATGTGGCCGCCCGGGATCCACAGCGTGTTCACGCCGGGCCATCGGGCGAGCGCGCGGGTCATGGCCTCGGCGCGCATGAACTGGTCGTCGCGGGCGGCGACGAAGAGCAGCCGCGAGCGCTCGATCGCCGGCTCGAGGCGGTCGAAACCGAGCGCGCTCATGAAGTCCACCAGGTCCGCGGGCGACATGCCGAACGCGGCCAGCTCGTCGCGGACCTCGGTGAGGATCGGCGCGTGGCCGAGCAGGTCCTGGAAGTCGAGGTGCGCCTCGCACGGGATGGCCCACGGAAGCTCGGCGTCCAGGCACGCGACGATCTGGGTGATGAGCCCGCCGAGGCTGATCCCCATCAGCCCGACCTCGTCGTAGCGGCCCAGCCCGCGCACCCAGGTCAGCAGCGTGCGCGCGTCGAGCACCGCCTGGCGGAACGCCTCGCAGGTCATGGCGAGGTCGGCCGAGCAGAAGTGCGCGCCGTTGTACTTCGAGCCCGCGACCTGGCGGTGCCAGTGGTGGGGGAGCTGGAAGTGGAAGAAGTCGGCGTCGAGCTTCCACGCCACCACCGGCGCGAGCAGCGCCTCGGTGGCGAGGTCGGTCGACTCCATCCAGCCGTGGACGTACACCACGGCGCGCCGCGTGCGGTGGCCGGTGAGCGTCAGCTCGCGGCCGTGGAACATGTGGAGCGGCTCCTGCTCGAGCCGGTAGATCCGCGCCATCGGCTCGACCAGCGGCACGTGCGCGCTCGCCACCCGCAGCCGCCGAGCGCGCAAGGGGCCTACCGGCGGCGCCTCGCGGGCCTCGACGTACGGGTGGGCCGGCGGCGGCGGGAAGAGCTCGCCGAGCGGCCGGCCGCTGTAGGAGCCGAGGAGGTGGAGCGTGTCGGTCTTGGGCGGCAGCTTGCGCTGCAGCCAGCGCGTGCTGGCGCCGATCGCCTGGTCGACCGCGACGTGGATGTTCATCGGCGGGGAATCGAGCGCGCGCGCCTCAGGCCCACGTCACCACGATCTTGCCCATCGAGCCGCGGTTCTCGAGGAACGCGTGGGCGTCGGCGATGCGGTCGGCGGTGAAGCGGCCGCCGACGTGGGGTGTGATCTCGCCCTTCGCGAGCAGGTCCGCGATCCCGAGCAGGCTGCGCTGCAGCGCCAGCGGGCGCTGATCGGCGACCCGCAGCATGTTCACGGCGAGGAACGACTTGGACGCCATCATGAGCAGCACCGGGTGCGGAAAGCCGAACGACGCCACGAACTTGAGGCTGCGCAGAAGCTGGAGGCTGCCGGCCTCGTGCTCGGCCGCGCCGAGCGCCACCACCCGCCCACCGGCGCGCACCAGCTTGAGCGCCTTGCGGATCGCCGCGCCGCCGAGCGAGTCGAACACCACGTCGATGCCCTCGTCGCCGCGCTTGCGCTCGATCACCTCGGCGAAGTCGGTGGTGCGGTAGTTGATCGGCACGTCCACGCCGAGCTTCTTCAGGTACTCGAGCTTCTCCTCGCTGCCGGCGGTGCCGTACACGACGCAGCCGTGGCGCTTGGCGAGCTGGACCAGGAGCGTCCCCACCCCGCCGGCCGCCGCTTGCACGAGCACGTGGTCGCCCGCGTGAAGCCGCACCATCTCCTCGGCGCAGAACCACGCGGTGGCGCCCTGGGTGGGCAGCGCGGCCGCGATCCCCACGTCGAGATCGTCGGGGATCGGCACCACCGCGCGCGCGTCGGTGAGCGCGTGGGTCGAGTAGCCGCCGAAGCGGGTGAGCGCGGCGACGCGGCTGCCCGGCTTCGGCCCCTCGACGCCGGCGCCGAGGGACTCGACCCGCCCCACCACCTCGTAGCCGACCACGCACGGCAGCGGCGGCGCGTCCTGGTAGAGCCCCTTGCGCGCCATGACGTCCGCGAAGTTGAGGCCGAAGGCCTCGACGGCGACGCGGAGCTGGCCGGGGCCGGGCTCGGGCTTGGTGGACGTCTCCCGGACCTCGAACGCCTCGGCCGCGGCGCCGTACTTCACGAGATGGATCGAGCGGACGGTCATGGCTCCTCCGGGCGCGGGTCGAACCGGCGCAGAATAGCGGCTCGCCGCCGGAGTGGCTCGACGGCGGGCTCACGGACCGACCCGCCGGCGGTGCGGCGGCGCTATGCTCGCCCCGCCATGAGACGTGACGAGTCGGCCTCGCGCTTCTGGCTGCGGGCGATCGAGCCCCGCGATCGCGCCGCGATCGCGCGCGTGATCCGCACCGTCATGCCCGAGTTCGGGGCCGGCGGGCCGGGCTTCGCGATCCACGACGCCGAGGTCGGCTCGATGGCGGCTGCCTACGACCGGCCAGGCGCCGGCTACTGGGTCGTCGAGCTACCGGGTGGCGAGGTGGTGGGCGGCGCCGGCGTGGCGCCGCTGGACGGTGGCCCCGCCGACACCTGCGAGCTGCGCAAGATGTACCTGCTCCGCGAGGGTCGCGGGCTCGGCGCCGGGCGCGCGCTGCTGGCGCGCTGCCTCGACGAAGCCCGCCGCCTGGGCTACCGCCGCTGCTATCTGGAGACGCTCACCGGCATGGACGCCGCGCAACACCTCTACGCCGAGGCGGGCTGCGGGTGGCTTCGCCGATGGGCTGCACCGGCCACTCGGCCTGCGACCGCTGGTTCGTGAAGGAACTCTGAAGCCACGGGCGGCGCGCCCCGCGGCGGTTGTCGGCGCTGACCGCGGGAGAGAAAGTCACGGCGATGTTCGACTCGATCGCCTCGGCAGCAGCCGCGCCCCCGGGCGTCGTCGACCCCGCGGGGGAAGCCCGCCACGCGGCGGACTTCGATCTGTCGCCGCTCGTGCTGGGCGCCGCGCTGCTCGCCCTCGCCTCCACGTTCGTGTTCTGGACGGCGCTGGTGCCGCTGCTGCCGGCCGCCTGGCAGGCGTCGCTCGACGCCCTCGAGCTACGGCGCCTGCCGTGGGTGATCGTCAATCCACTCGGCTACCTCGGGTTCGCGGTGGCGTTCACCCTCGAGTGGCTGATCCCCGCCGATCCCCGCCAGCGGATCGCGTCGCGCGGGCTCCTCCAGGACCTCGGCTGGGCGGCGCTCAACACGCTGTGGAAGATCGTGTTCCTCACCGGCTACGTGCTGGCGCTGCGTGCGTTCATCCGCGCGCACCTCTCGTTCCTGGTGATCGAGA
>CAYMQR010000374.1:0-5495 GCA_964392195.1 uncultured bacterium
CTCGACGGCTTCGCGATCCGCGTGCCCACGCCCAACGTCTCGGTGGTCGACCTCACCTGCGAGCTCGAGAAGAGCGCCACCAAGGAGTCGATCAACGCCGCCGTGAAGGCCGCCGCCGAGGGGCCGCTCAAGGGTGTGCTGCGCTACGTCGACGAGCCGCTGGTGTCGATCGACTTCAACGGCGACCCGCACTCGTCGTGCTTCGATGCGCTGACCACCTCCGTGATCGACGGCACCCTCGCCAAGATCCTGAGCTGGTACGACAACGAGATGGGGTTCTCGAACCGCATGATCGACGTGATGCTCTACATCGCGAAGACGCTCTGAGATCGCGGCGGAAGCCGTAGCACAGCGTTCACCCAGGGGGCCTACGAGGCCCCCTTTTCTTCCCCGGCGCGGCGCGTCCGCCATGCCCCCGGGGGCCGAACGGACCGACCGGTCTCGACCCGATCGATCAGGAATGCGAGGACCAGCCATGGCGCTTCCCACGCTTCGCGGACTCGATCTACGCGGCCAGCGCGTGTTCCTGCGCGCCGACCTGAACGCGCCCATCAAGGACGGCAAGGTCACCAACGACGCTCGCCTCGAGGCCACGTTGCCCACGCTCAAGCTCTTGCTCGACGGCGGCGCGCGCGTGGTGCTGGCGAGCCACCTCGGCCGCCCCAAGGGCAAGCCCGAGCCCAAGTACTCGCTGGCGCCGGTCGCCGCGCGCCTGAGCGAGCTGCTCGGCACGGCGGTGCCGCTCGCGAAGGACTGCATCGGTCCCGAGGTCGAAGCGGCGGTGAACGCGCTCGCGCCGGGGAAGTGCCTGCTCCTCGAGAACCTGCGCTTCCACGCCGGCGAGGAGAAGAACGACCCGGCGTTCGTGGCGGCGCTCGCCAAGCTCGCCGACGCCTACGTCAACGACGCGTTCGGCACGATGCACCGCGCCCACGCCTCCACCGCGGGGATGGTGCCGCTGGTGAAGGTGGCCGCGGCGGGGCTCCTGGTGCAGAAGGAGATCGAGTCGCTCGGCAAGCTGCTCGGCGGCGACCTCGAGCGGCCGTTCGTGACGATCCTCGGCGGCGCCAAGGTCTCGGACAAGGTGCTGGTGATCGAGAAGCTCCTCGAGCGCGTCGACGCGCTCTTGGTGGGCGGCGCGATGGCGTACACGTTCCTCAGGGCGCAGGGCGTGAACGTCGGCAAGAGCCTGGTCGAGGAGGACAAGCTCGACTTCGCGCGCGGCGTCCTCGAGCACGCCAAGCAGAAGGGCATCGCCATCCACCTGCCCTCCGACCACGTCGCGGCCGGCTCGATCGACGACGCCGCGGGCGCCGCGGTCGTCGGCGGCGACGGCATCCCCGCCGACAAGCTCGGCGTCGACATCGGCCCCGCCACGGTGGCCGAATACGCCAAGGTGGTCGCGGGCGCCAAGAGCGTCTTCTGGAACGGCCCGATGGGCGTGTTCGAGACCGACGCGTTCTCCAAGGGCACCTTCGCCGTGGCCGAGGCGGTCGCGAGCGCCAAGGCGTTCACGGTGGCGGGCGGCGGCGACTCGGTCGCGGCGCTCGAGCGCGGCGGCTACGCCTCGCGGCTCAGCCACGTGTCGACCGGTGGCGGCGCATCGCTGGAGTTCCTGTCGGGCATCAAGCTCCCGGGCATCGCCGCGCTCGAGAATCGCGGCTGAGAGGAACAAGGGGATCGCCATGGCACGCAAGCCCTTCATCGCAGGCAACTGGAAGATGCACGGCCGCGCCGGCGAGGCGCGGGCGCTCGCCGCGGGCCTCAAGGAGCGGCTCGGCGCAGTGGCCGGCGTGGACGTCGGCATCGCCCCGCCCTTCACCGCCCTCGAGACCGTGCGCGGCGAGATCGCCGGGACCTCGATCCTGCTCGGCGCCCAGAACCTCCACGAGGAGCCCAAGGGGGCCTTCACCGGTGAGATCTCGGCGGCCATGCTCGTGGAGGCCGGCTGCCAGTTCGTGATCATCGGCCACTCCGAGCGCCGCCAGTACTTCGGCGAGACCGACGCCGGCGTGGCGAAGAAGCTCCGCGCCGCGGACGCGGCCGGGCTGGTGCCGATCGTGTGCGTCGGCGAGACCCTCGCCGAGCGCGAGAGCGGTCGCACCGAGGCGGTGGTCGAGGGCCAGATCCGCGGCGCCCTCACCGGGCTCGGCGACGCGGCCCCTGGTCTGGTGATCGCCTACGAGCCGGTGTGGGCGATCGGCACGGGCCGCACCGCGACCCCCGAGCAGGCCGAGGAGGTCCACGCCAGGATCCGCGGCTGGCTGCGCGAGATCCTCGGCGCGGAACGTGCCGAGAAGACGAGAATCCAGTACGGTGGTAGCGTGAAGGCCGACAACGCCAAGACGCTTCTGTCTCAACCCAACATCGACGGCGCGCTCGTCGGGGGCGCGAGCCTCGATGCGGCGTCGTTCGAAGCGATCGTCCTCGCCGCGCGCTGAGCGCGAACCGGGGCCCCCGCTTCCCAAGCTCGGAGAGTACGCGAATGCTGTACACGGTCCTCGTCGTCGTCCAGGTCATCATCTCGGTGCTGCTGATCCTCGTCGTGCTCATCCAGCAGGGCCGGGGCGCCGACATGGGCGCCATGTTCGGCGGCTCCAGCCAGACCGTGTTCGGCGCGGCCGGCGCGGGGAGCTTCCTCGGCAAGCTCACCTACGGGTTCGCCGCGGCGTTCTTCGCGATCGCGCTGGTGCTGGCGCGGATGGGTGACGCGCACGCTGGCGCCGGGAGGAGCTTGATCCCCGTCGACGAGACCTCGGCCACCCCCAGCGAGAAGCCCGCGACGCCCGAGGCGATCCCGGCGGTCCCCACCGAGCCCGCGCCCAGCGCGGCGGTTCCCAGCGCCGCGGCGCCCGCCGAAGGCTCCAACGTGACCCCGCCCCCGGCCCCCGCCGCCGAGGCCACGCCTCCCGCAGCCGCGCCCGCACCGGCCCCGTCGGCCGCGCCCGAGGCGCCCAAGACGCCCTGAATCGAGCCCGATCCGCGCGCGAACACCCGTCGCGCGCGGCCTCGAGCGGATCCACGCGACGATCGCACGCGAAGCGATTGACGCGAGGAAAACCGCTCACATACACTCGGGCGCTTCGAGTGGCGCGCCGCCCTCACCCGCTCGCGAAAGCGACGGCAACGGCGCCCCGGCAGTCGAAGATCCGGCAGTTCGCGAGGATGGTGGAATTGGTAGACACGCCAGCTTGAGGGGCTGGTGGCCGCAAGGCTGTGGGGGTTCGAGTCCCCCTCCTCGCACCAGAAATGAGTGGGTTACGAGGCCAGGTACGGAACGGTCGGCTCGTGGTCGACGCTCCGACCGCGTTACCTGACGGGACCGTGGTGGACCTCGTCCTCGATGACGAGGATGACGACCTCGCCGAGGACGAGCGCGCCGCGCTCGAGCACCACCTCGAGGCGTCCCGCGAGCAGTCGCGACGCCGAGAGTCCCGGCCCGCCGCAGACGTGCTCGACGAGCTCCGTCGTCGCAAGCCCTGATGCCGCACGTCGTCACGACGCCCCCGGCGGACGACGACATCCGGCAAGTCGATCGATGGTGGCGAGACAACCGACAGGCCGCGCCCGACCTCTTCGTGGAAGAGCTAGCCGAAGCGTTCGAGCTCTTAGCGGCCGCGCCCGAGCTCGGGCATCGGTATCGGTCACGTCGCGTCGCGGGCGTCCGCCGCATCCTGCTTCGCGCAACCCGATACCACGCGTCTACTTTCTCGCTGAAGCGGACCGAGTGGTCGTGCTGACCGCATGGAGCGCCGTTCGCCGCCGCGGCCCGACGCCTCCCGACCTCGGCCAGGTTCACGACGACTGAGTCGACGCGACACGACGTCTAGGTCTCCCTGATGGACCTCCCGACGTCGGCGGCGCGACCGACGACGCGGTTGCCCGCCAGGTCGTCACGACTGACGCAGGTCGAGGCTTCGTGGTGAGCGGGTAGACCGTGGGACGCGGGTCGATCCATCCTCCAGGGATGGCCTCCGCTGGCGTCACCGAGCATGCGCGGCCGAGCGTTCGGCGGCGGGTGCGGCGCACCAACTTCGCGCGCAATCTTCCCCCGCTCACGGTCGACACCGCGGTGTCGCTCGGCCGCGCGGATCGTGGCTCGCCGGGCGCGGAGCTGGCGGAGGCGCGCGCCGTGCTCGCGCTGGCCGAGGCGAAGGGGTTGCGGGTGCGAGCCAGCGGCGCGGCCTGGTCGTTCACGCCCACGATGCTCGACCCCGATCTGACGGTCGATACGCGAGGGCTCGACCGGGTGTTGGACGAGCTCGCGGCCGCGGATCTCTGCCCCGGTCACGATCCGCGTCGGTACGTCCATGTCCAAGCGGGCGCGCGGGTCGCGGCGGTCAACGCCGTCGTCGAGTCGCGCGGCTGGTCGCTGCCGTGCATGGCGGGACGCGGCGGCATGACCATCGCGGGGCTGGTCGCCACCGGATCTCACGGCTCGGCGATCGACCGGCCGCCGCCCGCCGACTTCGTGCGCGGGCTCGGCCTCGCGATCCGATCCGATCGCTTCGTGTGGCTCGAGCGTGCCAGCGATCCGCTGATGACCGGCGACTGGGCTCGCGCGCAGGGCTTCGAGCTGCTCCGGGACGACGACGTGTTCGACGCGGCGGTGGTCGGGTTCGGCTGCTTCGGGCTCGTGCTGTCGCTGGTGCTCGAGCTCGAGCCGGCGTTCGATCTGGAGCACCGCTGGCACCGCGTCCCGTTCGATGACCGGGTGCGCCGCTGGGTGGCGAGCCTCGATCCCGTGGCGCTACCGGGTGAAGCGAGCGCGCCGCGTCCCTACCACGTGAACCTCGTCGTCCATCCGCACCGCCTCGAACGGGTGTGGCTCTCGGTCGCGCACCAGGCGCCCGCCGCGAGCCCGCCGAGCGCGGGCGGGCGGCCTCCGCCGGTCCCGCCCGTCGGCCTGGCACTGGCCGCGCTCGCGCGGCGGGCGCCTGCGAGTGTCCCGCCGGTCCTGGAGCTCCTGATCCGCGCCAACACGCGCCCGGCGTATGCGCGCGGCCGCCTCGGCGACATCTTCCCCGACCGCACTCCACGCGCCTTCCGCCCCTTCAGCATGGAGGTCGCGGTGCCGCTCGCGGACGCGGCGGCGGCGCTCGACGCGGTGCTGCGCGAGGCCGCGCGCCGCGTCGACGGGTACTGCTACCCGGGCTTCGTCGCCGTGCGCTGGGTGCGTGGCTCGCGCCGGTTGCTGGCGTTCACCCGCTTCGACCGCACCTGCACGATCGAGCTGCCCTCGATGGGCGGCGTGCCCGGCACGCTCGCGCTCCACGAGCGTGTGCGGGCCGCGCTCGATCGTTCCGGCCTCGGCTACGTCGAGCATCCGGCCCAGGACAGCGCCTACGACCCTCCCCGGCTCGCGACCAGCTTCGGCGACGCGCTCGCGCGGTGGCGCGAAGCGCGCGCCCGGTTCCTGGGCGGGGACGCGTGGCGGTTCGCGAGCCCTTGGTCGGATCGGATCGGGCTCACCGCGGGCTGAGGGGTGACGTCGG
>CAYMQR010000375.1:0-5488 GCA_964392195.1 uncultured bacterium
TTCCTCGAGCGCGGCGAGGCCCCCGAGCCCGCCGACTGGCCGATCACCTGAGGGGGCGGACGGACGGAGCTAGCGCGCGGGCGGCGGGTCAGTTTGACCGCGCTGCACCTCTCGAGTCGCGAGGGTCCGGGAGCCCGTCGGCGGGCACGGCTCGCCCGATTTCGATTCCGCTGTCGCGGAGGCTCGCTTCGGCTTCGGCCGTGCGACTGGGACTCACTCCGCACGAGACAAGAGGCGTGCACGGCCGCAGAGCACCCTTCGACGGGCCCCCAGCCCCTCACGCCTCGTCACGTCCGGCTCGAAACTGACCCACCACCGGTCCGGGCGTTAGGGAGACCGCGGCGTGAGCTCGTGGGCGTGACCGGCGTTCGGGCTCGACGCCGCCTCCACCGAGCCGCCGTCGAGGACCGAGATCGAGTCGTCGACGGGGAGCGGCACGACCTCGGTGTGCGAGCCGATCGAACCGGTCGCCGAGCCCTCGGTGGTGAGGATCGCCACCGCCGGGGACGGCGATTCGACCACGTGGATCGGTCCCGAGTCAGCGGGGGCCGGTGGCCTGGAGCGCCGCCACCTTGCGGCGGACCTCCTCCGACCAGGCGACCTCGCGATCGCGGCGCGGCGCCCAGCCCGCCTACCCCCGAGCTGCTCACGGCACGACCGCCAGCCGGCGGCCGGCCGCTCACCCCAGGTACTCGAGCGCGTGACCGCGCCGCCGGAGCGCCTTCTTCACCTCCTCGAAGGCGATGATGAGCACGGTGCCGTGGAACGCGAACGCGTAGACGGCGAGCGGCACCGGCGCGAACCCGTAGGTCGAGGCCAGCGGTCCATCGAAGAAGAACCAGCACAGCACCAGCTCGAACGCGATGCCGAGGTCGACGAGCGGATTCGACACCAGGTTGAGCACGATCGGATGGCGCTCGAGGAAACGCGCCGCGCCCGCGAGGACCGGCCGGATGACCCACGGCTCGACCGCCACCAGCGCCCGCTGCGCCGACGCGGCGAGGATGCGGAACGGCAGCAGCGCGAGCCTGAACGACATCCGACCGAGGGCGCGCGCGGCGGCCGGCTCGAGGATCCTCGTGAAGCGCAGGTCGACGGCGAAGCGGAACTCGCGGGACGCCGGTCGCCACGACCTGAGCCCCGCCAGGATCGCGGCGCGGCGCTCGGCGGGCAGGAACCCGGTCGAGAAGAGCGAGGTCCGGCTCGAACGCTTGCACAGCACGTTGCCGATCTGGCTCGTGACGGTCGGGAAGAAGTACGCGGTCAGGGTCTGGAGATACGCGAACGACGCGAGCTCCGGATCGAGCGAAGGTGGCGACGACGGCATCGCGGTGAGCGGGTCTCCCGGGTGCCAGGCGCCGAGCACCCAGCCGCAGAAGTAGTACGTGAGCCAGCACGAGAGCGCGAGCAAGAGCCCGTTGACGAGGTACGAGCGCACGATGAAGCCGACCGTCAAGAGCGGCTCGTCGCGGCGGCGCGGCGGACGCTTCAGGATGCCGGGCTCCGGCGGCTCGATACCGAGGCCCATCGCGGGGACCAGGTCCGTGCCCACGTCCACCGCCAGCACCCCCATCACGGTCATCGCGAGCGGCATGCCGGGGATCAGCATCCACGCCACGTACGGCAGCATCTCCTGGGGGTTGCTGTTCAGGACGTAGGCCGCGAAGCGGCGGATGTTGTCGTGGATCGCCCGGCCTTCCTCGATCGCGGCGACGATCGAGGAGAAGTCGTCGTCGGTCAGCACCACGTGCGCCGCCTCCTTGGCGACGTCGTTGCCTCGCAGACCCATCGCGATGCCGATGTCGGCGCGCTTCAGCGCCGGCGCGTCGTTGACGCCGTCGCCGGTGACCGCGACCACCTCGCCCCGCGCCCGGAGCAACGTGACGATGCGAAGCTTGTGCTCGGGAGTCGTGCGCGCGAACACCACCTCTCCCCTGGCCAGCACCTCCCCGACCGCGGCGTCGCTCATCTCGGCGAGCTCGGCGCCCGTCACGACCGGCAGCTCGCCAGCGCCGCCCAGCCCGATCTCGCGCGCGATGCGCGCGGCGGTCAGCGGGTAGTCGCCGGTGATCACGTGCACGCGGATCCCCGCGCTGTGGCAGGCCGCGATCGCCTCGGGGACCCCGGGGCGGATCGGGTCGGACATCGCGGTGAGGCCGAGGAACACGAGGTCACGCTCGGCGCGCTCCGCGTCGAGCTCGCCGACCCTCTCGTCCTGTCCGACGTCGCGGTACGCGAGCGCGAGGAGCCTGAGCCCTTCTCCCGCGAGCGCATCGTGGCGCGCCGTGATGGCCGCGCGCTCCGCCGCGCCGAGAGGTCGGGGCTCGCCGTCGACCAGGTGGCGCGTGCAGCGCTCGACGAGCTCGAGCGGCGCGCCCTTGGCGTAGATCGTGACCCGGTCGCGACCCTCGATCTGCACCACCACGCTCATGCGCTTGCGCACCGACTCGAAGGAGTTGGTGCGCAACCGGTGGTGCACGCCACGAGTGCGACCCTTGGCCGCCAGCGTAAGCAGCGCCGCCTCGGTGGGATCGCCGACCACCCGGTCGCCGTCCGCGTGCCGGTCGATCCGCGCGTTGTTGCACACCACCGCGCACTCGAGCAGGCGGCGAAGCGCCGGCCGCAGAGCGAGATCGGCGGGGCCGAGCACACGCCCGTCGAGACTCAGGTCACCCACCGGCCCGTAGCCCAGTCCCGAGACCGTGAGCTGCTCTCCCCCGACGAGGACCCGCGTCACCATCATGAGGTTCTGGGTCAGCGTGCCGGTCTTGTCGCTGCAGATGACCGTGGCGCAGCCGAGGGTCTCGACGCTCGGCAGGTGCTTCACCAGCGCATGACGCCGGGCCATCCGCCCGACCGCCATCGCCAGCGCCAGCGTCACCGTGGGGAGAAGCCCCTCGGGCACGTTCGCCACGAACATCCCGATGCAGAACACGAACGCCTGCCCGAACGAGAGCCCACCGGCCAGCCAGCCGATCATCAGGAAGAGCGTCGCCAGCCCGCCGGCGAGCCACGAGATCGCGACCACGGCGCGGCGGAGCTGCTTCTGGAGCGGGCTCGGCTCGACGCGGATCGACTGGGTCAGTCCCGCGATGCGGCCGATCTCGCTCTTCATACCGGTGCCGAAGACGATCGCCTTGCCGCGGCCGCGCACCAGCGCCGAGCCCGCGAACACCACGTTGGGCAGCTCGATCCACACGAACTTTCCGTGCAGGAGGATCGGCTGGTTCGACTTGTAGCGGCGCGCTGAGGTCGACTCGCCGGTCAGGCTCGCGCTCTCGACCTCGACGTCCTCGGCCTCCACCAGCCGCGCGTCCGCCGGCACGAGGTCGCCCTCCTCGACCACGACGACGTCGCCCGGCACGAGCTCGCGCGCGTCGACCTCGCGCTCCGCGCCGTCCCGGATCACCCGTGCACGAGGCGCGAGCAGCCGCGCGAGCGCCTCCACGGCGCGGTCCGCCTTCATCTCCTGGAAGAACGCGAACAGGCCGTTCACCACCGTGACGGTGGCGATGGCCACGCCGAGCTCGGGCATCGCCACGCCAGGCAGGAAGCACAGGATCGCCGCGATCCACAGCAGGACGGCGAAGAAGCTCACGAAGTTCCGCGCCAGGCGCACCACCCACGGGGTGCGCCGGGTGTGCTGGAACACGTTGTGGCCGTGGATGCCGAGGCGCCGCTCGGCCTCGGCGCTGGTGAGGCCACGCGCCAGATCGCTCACCAGCTCGAACGCCACTTGCTCGTCGGTCAGGTTGACGTAGCTCGCCGGGTCACCCCGCTCCTCCGCGTGCGCGAGCGCGCGGACCGCGGCCTGTCCATCCCGCGCGGCGACCAGCTCGTGGACCGCGGCGGGGAGCACCGCCGCGATGCGGGCCAGCAGCCGCAGATGGCGGTCGGGGTCCTCGAGCTGGCTGAGCAGCACCAGCACCGCGCGCACCCGGCCGTGCGGCGCATCGAGGCCGCCGGGCGAGATCCCGAGCACCAGCCGCGGCGCGGCCAGCCCGGCGAGGCGGACGTGCGGTACCGCGACCTCCGGGCTCACGAACGCGAACCCGCGCTGCTCGACGGAGGCGAGGCCGGCGGCCACCTCCGCGCGGCGCTCACCCAGGTTGGCCCGACCGAGGACGGACGCTAGCGCGGCGTGGAAGTCGCCCTCGAGCCCGAGGACGATGTCACCCGGCGTGAGCAGCTCCGCGAGCACGGCAGCCCGTGGACCGGGCGCTCCGCGCGTCGCGAACGACCGTTCGACCGCGCAGCGCCGGCACCCGGCCAGCGCTGCTACTTAACCGGAAAATCCTCCGCTTGGCCTGCGGCCCTTCCGTGCGCGGCGGGCTCAGCCCAACGGCGTGGCCCTCGTCGACCCGGCGAGCCGCGGCGCGGCGGCGCGGATGAGGTCGAGAATGCCGCGGCCCACGCGCGGCAACCGCTGCTCGGTCAGCACCGCGCGCCCCTGATCGTCGATCGATAGCCGGGCCACGACCTGGCGCCCACCGCTCGTCGATCCCCACACCTTGATGTTGCTGTAGACGAGGCCGGACTGGGGACCGTAGTTCGATCCGCTGTTGTCCGAGCCGATGAAGACGTAGCGGAGATTGAACGCCTGCGGATGCGAGTGGTTCACCACGGTGCGGCCATCGAGGAACACCGTCGCGTCGCCGGAGCGCGCGAACTCGACGCGGACGTGATGCGTGACGCCCGGGTCGACCCTCCCCTCGGGTGGCGAGTGACGGGTCTCGATCGACTCGTCGAAGCCCCGCGTCGTCGACCAGAACTTGAAGAGGTCGTTGAAGACCTCGCCGGTCCAGATGCTCCACAGCGAGGTGCCGCGGGCGTCGGCGGTGTGGTTATCGCCGTGTGGCTCCTCGTACATGTTGAGGATCGGCTGCTTCTCGTAGTGGTGCTGGGAGCTCGTGTGGTAGGGGTCCCAGTTGTCGAGGTCCGCCGAGAACGCGCCCTCGGCGAGGAAGGTCCCCAGGTCCCACACGATCGACCAGCCCGGCGTCCATCCGCCACCGCTCACGAACGAGCCCCCGTCGCGGTTGCCGCTGGTTTGGCCCGAGAGCTCGTCACACAGCAGCGTGCTTCCGGGATCGGCGCAACCGGCGCCACTCCCTGGCTTCTTGGCCGTGATGGTGACCACGTCGGCCACGCTCTCGACGAAGCCGTCGTTCACGACCAGCCCCACCACATAGCTCCCCGCCACGTCGGCGACGAAGCTCGGCTGCGGGGTGGACGGGTTCACCAGCGTCGCGGCGCTGGTCGGCGGCAACGCGACGAACGCCCACTCGAAGCCGAGCGTGTCGCCGTCCGGGTCGAAGCTCGCGCTGCCGTCGAGCGCGACGGCGTCGCCCGCGGTGACCGAGTGGTCGGGACCGGCAGCCGCCGTGGGGGGGGTGTTCGCGCGCGACACGGTCACGACCATCGTGTCGGGAGGGCTCGGGTCCGCGCCGTCGTTGACGATGAGCTGGATCACGAACTCGCCCTGGAC
>CAYMQR010000376.1:0-5478 GCA_964392195.1 uncultured bacterium
CGCCGGAGGCGCGCCCACCACACCGGGCTCGACCGCCTGGAGCGCGCCCGCTCCGTCGGGCGCGGGGGATCGATCGCCAGGCCGTACCGGGATCCGCGGGGCCGGCGAACGCGCGCGACCGGTGCGTCTCGCCGGGCACGCGGCGCGTGCCCCTCCGACGTTCCGAGCGGGATCGGCGATCGAGGCCGCTTCAGCCGGCCTTGCCGGCAGCGGGCGCTGCGCCGGTGGCGCTCGTCGCGGCGGCGCCGATCGACTCGGCGGCGTCGAGCGCGTCCTCGACCGAACCCAGCGCGCGGCGGACCTTCTGCCGCGCCGCGAGGAACGCCTCGTCGCTGGGCGCGGCGAGGTAGGCCTCGAACTCCTTCCTGGCTTCGGCGAGCTTGGCGTCGAGGTCGGGCTTGACCGCGGCCCACTGCTTCACCAGCGCCTCGTCGAGTCCCTTCACCTTCGCGTCGACGACGGGAATGCGCTTCGTGAGCTCGTCGAGGCGCTTGGTGGTTCGCGCCACGAAGCGCTTCTTGCGCTCCTCGATCGGCACCGCGCCGCGCTCGCCGGCGAGCGGGTTCGCCGCGCCCGCGGCGTCCGCGAGCTTGGGCGCGGCGCTCGCGTGAGGCGGCCTCGGTGTCTCTTCCTTCTTGCCCTTCGAACAGGCCGCGCCGCTCGTCACGAGCGTGGCTGCGAGCCCCACGAACAGCAGTCGCTGGATCTCCTTGGCGGTCGACATGCGCGATCTCCTCCTCGTCCTGAGCCGCCGATCGTAACGCTCGGCGCCACGCGTGGCTCGGTCAGCGCGAGCCGAGCCCGCACCACGCGAGCGTCACCGCGACCACCGCCGCGGCGACCGCGCTCGCGACCCACCGCGGCGGGTCGTGGCGCCGCGTGATCCCCGCGAGCACGAGCAGCGGCAGCCCGATCCCCGCGGCCACCAGCGCGCGTGGCTCGAGCGCGAGCGGAGGTCCTCCTCCGATCACGGCCGCGGCCACGATCAGCCCCGCCGCCGCCTCGGCGGGCCCGCCGAGCCTGCGACCGGCGGTGGTGGTCACGGCCACCATCACCACCCCGGACGCGATCCACCTCGCGCTCGCCCCGCCACGCAGCGCGACGAGCGCCGCGCACCCGGCGAGCAGCAGCCAGCCGAGACCCCGCAGCCGCCGCTCGCCGGCGAAGGTGGCGAACGCCACCGCCAGGATCGCGAGCGCCGCCACCTCGACACCCGCCGCGTGTGCCACGGGCGCGAGAGCGCCGAGCGCGAAGCCCGCCGCGGCGGCGAGGGCGCGGCGGACACCCGATCCCGCCGCCCACCCGCTCGCTGCCACCGCGCACATCAGCGCGGCGACGAGGGGCGCCGAGCGCCGCGCACATTCGCCGGCGGACGCCACGCTCGAGGTCCCCTCTCCTCCGCGGATCACCAGCACCCGCTCGCCGGAGGTGAGCACGCGCTCGAGCGGCTCGGCGGCGTCGTCGCACCACACCCGCGCGAAGTGAGCGTGGGACGGCGCATCCTCGAAGAACGCGTCGTCCCGCAGCCGCCAGCCCGAGGCCTCGGCGCACCGCACCCGCCACGAGTGGACGATCCACGCGCCGTCGACGGTGCCGCGCTGCGGACCGCCCGCCACCGGCTCGCAGGGTCCGGCCGACGTCGAGAGCACCAGGCGACGCCCGAGGTAATCACCGGTGAGCCACCCGGCGCGGGCGAAGCTCTCGGCGTTGGCGGGCGCGTCGCCCTCGCCGGTCGCGCCGAAGCGGCGCGCGAGCGCGACCGGCACCCACGCGCGCACCTCGGCCTCGGCGCCGTGGATCCGCCACACCGACATCGACGTGGTCGGCCCTTCGGCGCGCGCCGGCGAACCGCACGCGAGGAGCAGCGCGACGGAGAGCGTGATCGCGGCGGAGGTGCGGCTCATCGAGCGGGCGCGGCTTCGAGCTGGATCACCGCGTGCGCGCGCAGCGCCGCGAGGTAGTCGCCGAGCGCGCGCTCGCCGGCGCGGCGGCGCGCCACCTCGCGAGCTTGTTCGCGGACCTCGGCGAGCGGCGGGATCGCGCCCGGCTCGCGCGCGTCCACGACGAGCAGCAGCACACCGGCGCTGGTGCGGATCGGCTCGCTCACCTTCCCCGGCTCGAGCGCCAGCGCCGTGGTGGCCGCCGTCGGTCCCAGGTACTCGCGTAGCTCGGTGGGCGTGAGCGGGCCCGCGGGCAGCGGGATCACCGGTGGATCGGCGAGCTCGGCGGCGACACGCGCGAAGTCGTCACCCGCGGCCAGCCGCGCGCGCGCGTGATCGAGGCGCTCGGACGGAGGCCCGGGACGAGCGCTCGCGCCCTCGCGGAAGAGCATCGGCCGCACCGCGAGCCGCCCCGGCCGGCGGAAGAACTCGGGCTCGTCGCGGTACGTGGCCTCGATCTCTGCGGCGCTCGGCTCGGTGGCCTCCGCCTCCCGCACCACCACGTCGATCAAGGTCTTCACGAGCTGCTTCCGCGCCAGGAAGTCCTTGCGCGGCAGGTCGAGCGCGAGCGCGCGCTGGAAGAGCAGCTCGTCGTCGATCGCGCGATCGAGGGCGGTGCGCGAGAGGTCGCCGCCGGCGCTGCCGCGCTCGCCCATCCGCGCGGGCCGCTCGCTCGCGAGCGCCTCCGCGAAGCGCTCGATGCTCGCCCTTGGGATCGGCACGCCGTTCACGAGCGCCGCGGCGGGCTCGGCGCCGGCCGGCGCGAGCACCGCGGGCACCCGCGGCCCACCCAGCAGGCCGACGGCGATCAGCGCGAGGCCGCCGAACATGCCGAGAGCGAGCGCGGCGGACTCGCGCGAGATCCGGCTCATCTCCAGTGCCTGGACGCGGGCGACCTGACGGTCGCCCCTACATTCCCCGTCATTCGAGAACCGAAAGGGAGTGAAGGCCAGAGCTCGCGGCCGGATCCACGAAGATCGGCGACGACCACGCGCGCTCGCCGGCCGGCGCCAGGCAATCGTCGCTCTGCTCGGTGCGGAAGTCGCTGTAGCAGGGCTCTATCTTGGTGCAGTTGCCGTGCTCGTCCCAGGTGCAGCGCAGCGTCTCGCCGTTCACCGTCTGGGTGTCGGGCTCCACCGCGCGCACGTAGTAGACGTGAGTGCGTCCGCTCGCCTCGAACTCGGGATCGTCGAACGTCACCACGCAGCCGGCCGGGTCGGCCGGGCAGCGGATCACCTTCCACGGGTCCTCGATGAGCTTCTCGAGCGGCTCGCCGGCGCTGGCCTGCGGGCGGATCCGCACCACCTCGATGCGATCGATGACGTTGCGCTCGTCGCTCGGGTTGTAGCACTCGCCCACGCACACCCGGTCGATCAGCTCCTGGCCCGCCGCGGCGACGGTGTCGGCCGGGCAACCGGGCTTCTGCTTGAAGGCGCCCACCGCGCGGACCTCGAAGCGCGGCGAGCCCCCCAGCGACACCTCGGAGCCCATCGGCCTCCGGCCGCCGCTCGCCTCCAGCAGGTCGAACCACAGCAGGATCCGCTCGCCGGAGGTGCCGTAAACCCGCCGCTCCTTGAGCGCCTGCCAGATCGCCTCGCGGCTGCGGTTCTCGGCGTGGACCGCCACCAGCCCGCCCGTGTACCAGTAGCTGCCCTGGCGCTCGAGCTCCCAGTCGAGCACGCCGCCCTTGCCGTGGTTCCGGCGGCGGCCGATGTCCATCACCCACTGGGTCATGCGGTCCTGCGGGCCCGAGGCGTCGGTGTAGGCGCTGCGGTCGTCCTTGTATCCGGTGCCGGGCTTGGCGCGGTGGTTGTCGCTCGACGCGATGAGGCCGAAGCGGAACTTCACCGGGTTCGCGGGGTCCTCGAAGCCGGTGGTGGCGAGGGCGGCCTGCACGGTCATGCGCGGGCGCATGTTGAAGTCGGGCAGGTAACAGTCGCGGCACTGGCCGCAGTCGAGCCACTCCTCGGGCTTGGCGTCGGGCACCGACGCCGAGCCGTACACGCCTCCGGCGATGTAGGCCTGGCGCGCCTCCAGCACCTGCCGCTCGCAGTCGGCAGACTCGGGATCGGCGCACCGCGAGCGCACGATCTCGCCTGCCTGCCAGCAGCACGGCAGGTACTCCTTGGTGGCCGCGCGGCACACGTTCTCGCCGTTGATCACGTCCCACTCTTCCCAGGCGCGGAACTCCTCCGAGTTGCCGTGCCCCGAGTAGACCTCGATCAGGTTCTGCCGCACCGGATCGTGCCAGCCGGGGCGCGCCTGCAGGTCCCAGTTGGCGCGCGGCGGTACGTGGATCCCCCACGCGTTGCCGTGCGGGATGACGAGCGCGTCGAAGCCCCACTGGTCGAGCTTCTCGAACAGCGCCGGCGGATCGGGCGCCTCCTCCTGGCAGTCGTCGGGGAGGTTCCGGGTGTCCACGCCCGTGGGGCAGAAAGTGACCTTGGAGAGGTCGAGGAGGTGGTGGCGGAACGCGAAGTAGGTGCCCGCGTTGCCAGGGTCGTCGAGCAGCGCGAGGAGGATCGTGTTGGCCTGGCCCTTGATGGCCTGGCGCTGGTCGCGGCTGGTGGCCTCGATGGGGCGGCGCGGCAGCTCGTCGTCGGCGGTGCCGGCGAAGATCACGTTCTTGTGGCCGTAGTGGTGCTCGGGGTCGGCGTCGTGCTGGGTCCACTCGAAGCCGGTGAAGGCGACGAGGTCGGGGTCGTCGGGCGAGCCCGCGAGGGCGTTGCAGTTGCGGATCGACTGCTTGATGTCCCTCCAGTCGGACGGCAGCGTGGCCATCGCGTGGTCGGTGAGCGCGAAGAAGTCGAGCCCCGAGCAGAAGCGCGCGAAGTCGCACGCCTCGTCGGGCGGGTGGGCGCCCACACCGCCCATGATCGGCAGCGACATGAAGAACGCGTCGAGCGAGATCGTGGTGTGGACGTGCAGATCGCCGAACAGGATGCGGCGGTTGGCGTCGAGGGCCGGGTCCGGCGCTGCGACCGGTCCGCTCTTCGGCAGACCCACCGCGGGCGCCTCGCGCGCTGTGCGCACGCTCGCCGGCACACGAGAGGAGGACGCCGGCTTGGGCTTCGAGCATCCTGCGCTCGTGCCGATGATCGCCAGCATCCCCGCGAGCGCCACGACCGCCGTCGTGGCGTACCGCCGCCGAGCCCTGCTTCGCATGTCGCGCTCCGGTGGGTTGGAAAGGCGCGCGAGTATAGGCGCGTGCGGCACGCGCGAGCCACGAAAACGCACGCGCTGCGCGCACTGCCGTCGGACCGGCGCCGATGCGTGACGGCGTGGGCCGGCGCGCGCTGAAGGGCGTGGCGCGCGGCTTCTTCGCGCTCGACCTCGCGCTGCTGCGGCGCTGGCACCGGCTGCGCGGCGAACGCCGCTGGGAGCTCGGCGGCGGGTGCGTGAAGAGTGCCAAGTGCTGCGAGGCGCCCGCGGTGCGGGTCGGCAAGGCGGTGTGGTTCCTGCCCACCGCGCGCCGGCTCTTCCTCGCGTGGCAGCGGCGCGTGAACGGCTTCGAGCTCGTCAGCGAGGAGAAAGCAGC
>CAYMQR010000377.1:0-5420 GCA_964392195.1 uncultured bacterium
CCTCGGCCACCCGCTCGGCTGCACGGGCGCCAAGCTGACCGCCACCCTGCTCCACGAGATGGGCCGCCGCAAGGCGCGCTACGGCATCGTCAGCATGTGCATCGGCGGTGGCATGGGCGCCGCCGGCCTGTTCGAGCGCCCGGCCTGATCCGGCCGGCGCCGCCGAGCCGTCCCGCCACGCCACTCTGACGGCGCGGCACCCAGACCCCCGGAGGGCAGACCCTCCGGGGGTCTTCGTCTTCGTGGGATGACCGGCCCCCGACGTCACGCTGGCGCCGTCGCTGGCGTCCCTCGGCGGACCGCCGGAGGCGGTCCCTCCGAACGGCCGTCACTCGTGGCGCAGCACGGCCTTCTCGATCCAGATCTCGCCGCCGCCGAGCTTGGTGACGCGCGCCACCGCGGCCGCCGCGTTGGGGAGGGCGAGCGCGACGTCGACCGCGCGGTAGCGGTCGCTCGAGAGCTCGCCCGCGGTGACCACGTGGCGCGCCAGCTCGACGTGCGCCTCGGTGTCGACGACGCTCACCTCGAGGACCGGCGTCGCGTCGGCGAGCGGCGTGCCCGGCTCGCCGAGGCGGACGTGCAGGGCGAGCCGGTGGGGGCCGCCGACCACGTCGCCGAGCGCGATGCGCGCGATCCGGGTCCGCGGCGGCACCCGCGCGGGCACCTGTAAGGCGAGCCGCGGGGCCGCCGGCGCGCCGTCGACGACCGGCCCCCCCTTGAGGGGCTCGATCGCGGGCCCCTCGTCGAACCCGTAGGTCGTGGTCAGCCACTGGCTCTTGAGGGTGCCGGGGTCGAGGGTCACGGGACCCGCGCGCACGACCCACTGGTGAGGGCGGCGGCAGATCGCGTCGAGCAGCCAGGTCCGGATCTGGTTCGGGGTGGCGAGCAGCGTCCCCGACGACAGCTCGCCGCCGAAGGCCGCCGGCGCCGTGTAGAGCACCGTCGCCCCGGCGAGCACCGCCGCCGGGGCCGCGGCGGTGAGGCGCGCTCGCCATGCGCCGCCCGTGGCGGCCGCCCCGCCTTCGGCCGGGCGCTTGCGCGCGCTCGCGAGCACCCAGCCGTTCGCCGCCGCCAGCACCGCGAGCCAGTACCCGACCAGTGCCCAGCGCGTCGCCTCGGGGCCTCCCGGCGGGAAGGCCAGGTACGGGAACGACAGCGGTGTGCGGTACGCGAACGGGGTCGGCGTGTGCACCTGGTTCTCGAGGCGGGTGTAGCCGCGGGTGTAGACGAGGCCGTTGTGCACCGACAGCACGAGGAGCGCGCCCGCGACCGCCGCGAGGGCGCGGTGGCCGCGCGCCGCGCGCGTCAGCTCCGCGAAGCCCATCGCCGCGAACGGCACCGCGGCGACGATCAGCCGCGCCGGGCTCGACGGACCGCCGCCCCACCAGTCGAAGTGACCGGCCGCCTGCACCACCACCAGCGCGCCCAGCGCCGCGAGGCGCGCCACCCGCCCCCGGCTCGTGCGCCAGGCGAGCGCGATGCCCGCCGGCGCCAGCAGGTAGATCGGCGCGAGCGGCACGATGCCGTAGGTCCGGTCGAGCAGGTAGCCGGCCAGCGCGCGTGGCAGCCCCGCCAGCTCGACCGGCGCGTGCCCGGGCACCACCGACCACATCGCGGTCGGCAGGATGCTGCCCGTGATCCGGTAGTAATAGAGCGCTTGCAGCCCGAGCGCCGTGGCGAAGGGCGCGAGGAACGCCGCGAGCGCGCCGAGATCGCGCGGATGGCGCGCCACGAACCACGCCACCAGGAACAGGCTCGGCAGCGCGAAGCGGTTGTGGAGCCACGGCAGGAGTCCGGCCAGCACGCCCATCCACAGCGCGCGCCCGAGCCGCGCAGGGGGGCCGAGCTCGAGGTGCCGCACCACCACCAGCAGCACCAGCCCCGCTAGCGCCTCGGGGTAGAACACCGCGTGGAAGGGCGCGACCGGGATCGTCAGGCCGGTCGCGATCGCCACCGCCGCCGCGACCCTCGGCTGGCGCGTCGCGTCGCGCAGGAAGCGGTAGAGCGCGGTGATCCAGAGCGCGAACAGGATCGCCATCGCGGTGCTGGTCGCCGGCAGCGAGCTCGGGAACCCGGGCGTGTAGCCATCCCACCCCGACAGCAGGCGGTCGATCGTGTAGGGCGCGAGGAGCACGAACGAGAGCCCCGGCAGGTGCATCTGGTAGACACCGCCGTGCTTGCCGTTGACGAACCAGCCCTCGCGGTGGGTCGCGCGGACGAAGCTCGGCGGCGCGTCGCCGCGCAGGATCAGCCCGGCGTCGCGGAGCATCGACGGGACCTCTTCGGCGATCGTGGCGGCGAGCGCCCTCGGGAATCCCAGCCAGTCGACGTCGCGCGCGGTGAGCGCGCGATAGGGCGCCAGGCGCCCGACGTCGAAACCCTGGGTCTCGAGCAGCACCTCGCAGAAGCGCAGGTACTTGGGCTCGTCGCCGCCCAACAGGCCGCGGAACCGCGTCGCCGGCGAGCCCGCCGCGACCCCCGCCAGCGCGAGCACGAACACCACGTAGGTGAGCCGCACCCGCGGCGCACCCTTCGGGCGCATCGCCGCGCGGCGGTCCAGCCAGGCGCCGATCGCGGCCGGGCCCGGGACGTCGAGGTGGCGCGCCGCCGCGGCGCCGATCGCGGCAACGGCGATCCAGGGGCCGAGGTCGTGGGTGAAGTGGCCGAACGGCCCGGCGAGCGGAGCCGGATCGACGAGCAGCCGCGCGTAGGGCATCACCAGCAGACCGAGCCACCACAGCGGCCGCAGCGCGTGGCGCACCGCCGCCACCCGCTCGCGGAGCAGCGCCGCGTCGGCGGCGGCGTCCGGCGCGGGATCGCGGCCTCGGCCGCGCGCCACGCGGGCCGCCCGGATCACCGCGCGCAGCAACGCCGCGTGCGCCTCGCGGCCCAGCAGCACGCCGATCACCGCGACCGCCGCGATCGGCAGCGACCCCAGCAGCCGGAGCGTGGAGGTGACGTAGACCAGCGACGGCCCGCGCTCCGCCGGGATCCCGATCAGCCGCCCCGCCGCGAGCCACGCGACCACGCTCACCAGCACCGCGAGCGCCGCCAGCTCGGCCAGCGCGCCGCGCGCCGCCCGCGGCGTCACCTCGTGCGCAGGGCTCGGGCGAGCCGGCTCTCCCTCGGACCGGACGTTGGGCTTCACCGGTGGCTGCGCCGCGCGTGCGCGGCGGGTGGTGCGGGTTCCCCGCGCGGGGTGTCGGGGTACTTCAGCGGCGGTGCGGGCTCGATCGCGTCACGGCGCCGGCGCGGCCGGCGCGGCGGCGGCCGCGGTGCTCGCGCCCGCGGACGCCATCACCGGTCCGCGCCAGACCCGGTTCGCCAGCTCGCCGGCCTCGAGGCGCGGCTTGAGCGCGGCCCAGATCTGACCGTTCTTGCTGGCGCGCTCGGGCTCGTTCTTCTCGATGCCGTCGGCGATCGAGTCCATCTTGCGGATCGCGTCGGGCAACGTGCTCTTGGCGAGGCTCAAGAGCAGGCTCTCCGGCACCAGGCTCAGGATGCCCTTGAGCCCGAACGCGAACTGGAACACGCCGAGGGTCTGCTGTCGCTCGGGGTCCCACAGGTACGAGTGGACCCCTTCGTTGCGCTCGAAGTCGCCCTTGATCTGGTGGAACGTCTGGCCGGTGGGCGGGTCGGCGTATTCGGCGATCGAGGTGAACTCGTAGGTCGGCAGGATCCACGACGGCTTGACCGTCATGTAGAAGACCTTGCCGGTGGGCTCCGCGCGCAGGATGCACACGCCGGTGATCTCGGGGAAGTTCTTGACCGCGATCACCGAGTCGGTGGCGACGTCGAAGATCATCACCGGGTCGTGGCGCATGTAGCCGATGGCGCGCGCCATCCGGTCTTCCTTGGTGTACTCGACGATCTGCACGACGATCTCGCCGCGCTTCACCTTCGCCCACTCCGCCTCGGTGAGCTGGATGTCGGCGGCGTCCGGGATCCGCAGCAGCGGCTTGGGGTTGTCGAACACCTTGAGCTCGGGGGGGACCTCCTCGGGCGGGATGATGTCGCCGGCCCGCGCCCGCAGCGGCGCGAGCGAGGTGAGCGCGAGCAGTGCGGCGGCCGCGAGACGGCGCTGGCGGCGCGCGCGGAGTCGAGAGAGAGGCGAAGGGGTGGTCACGGGGCGGGCTCCTCGGCGCGTGGATGACTGGAGGCGGATGCGGCCGTCGTCGGGGCCGGTGGCGGCCAGGTCCGACCCGGCCACTCCCCCGCGGCGAGCCGCGGCTCTAGCGCGGACCATTCCGCGTCCCAGCGCTTGGCGCGCTCGGGGTCGCGGGCGCGGACCTTGTCGACCATCGCTTCCACCGAGTGCATGGCGTTGGGCAGGTTGTGCCCGGCGAGCGACAGGATGAAGGACTCGGGCACCAGGCTCAAGATGCCCTTCATCGCGAGGTCGAAGGTGAAGATCGCGAGGGTCTGGCGGCGCCCCGGGTCCCACAGGAACGACTGACTGCCCTCGTTGCGGTCGAAGTCCCCCTCGAGCTGCGCCCAGCACAGCGCGGTCCGGGACGGGTTCCAGCAGCCGGTCATGGTGTAGTGGAAGTCGGGGAGCAGGATCGAGACGTCGGCGGTGGCGCGGAAGCGCTTGCCGTTCTCCCAGCGCTCGAGCTCCTCGAAGTGCTCGATCTCCGGGTACATCTCGGTCTGGAGCCGACCGTCGCCGGCCACCGACCAGAGCTCGACGGGGGTGTGCGCCAGGTAGCCGATCGCCCGCGCCTGGCGATCCTCCTTGGTGCGCTCGACGAGCTTCACGACGATCTCACCGGCCTCCACCTTGGCGCGCTCGGCGGCGGTCAGCGTGACGTCCGAGGCGTCCGGGATGAGCGGCAGCGCGGCTTCCCCGGGGCGGGTCGTGACGCGCTCGGCGGCGAGCGCCGGAGCGCGCGCGCCGAGGACCGCGCCGAGCGCCACGAGCACCGCGAATCGCGCGCATTTCCAGGGCATTCGAACGAACCTGTCCGCCCGCGGCGAGCCTGTCAACGGTGGTCCCGGGGAGCCCGCCGCCCGTTCCGGGGCGGTGCCTGGACGGCTCTTTTCGCCGGTCGCCATACTCGCTGATCCACGTTCTCGAAGCCGTCGCTCTCGACACCGCGCGCGCCGCGCGCGAAGGACCCGCGACCATGTTGCCCCACAGCGAATCGACGCTGTTCGATCCCACCGAAGAGCACAAGATGCTGCGCCAGACCGTGCGCGACTTCACGCGCAAGGAGGTCGAGCCGCAGGCCGACGAGCACGACCAGCGCGGGGTGCTGAACGAGGCGCTGCTGCGCAAGCTCGGCGAGCTCGGCGTGCTGGGGATCACCATCCCCGCGGAGGAGGGTGGCGCGGGCATGGACGCGACCGCCGCGGTGATCGTCCACCACGAGCTCTCCAAGTCCGACCCCGGCTTCACGCTCGCGTACCTGTCCCACGCG
>CAYMQR010000378.1:0-5417 GCA_964392195.1 uncultured bacterium
GCCCCCCGCCCGCGCGAAGTGAATTCGCGCGGGTCCCACCCCCGAGGCACTCGCTTCGCTCGTGGCGTCGCGCCGCGACGCGTAGGGTGCCGAGACCGCTCGTGGCGCGACCCGGCCGAGTGGCTCTTCGCTCGAGCACGTTCCAGCCCCCGAAGCCGCCTCACGGCCGCTTGGTGCCGATCCAGGTGCCCTGGTAGGTGCCGGTGTACGCGATGTCCTGGAACGATCCGGCCACGTCCCCGTTCGCGTCGCCGCTGAGCGTGTTCCCGGCGAGGGTGATCGATCCCTCGATGGTCACCGTCTTGAAGGTGTCGTCGCCGAACAGCGTCGTGCAGCTCTGGTTGGGATCGAGTACCGCCGTGAGGTCGCTGGTGCGGTGAAGGGTCAACGTGCACGACAGCCCCGAGCGGGCCGACACCGCGGTCAGCTCGACCGCGCCGTTGGCGCCGTCCTCGATGGTGAACACCGCCCCGGTCGTGAAGCTCTGGTCGGGCGTTTCGGGCGGGGCGGTGAAGGTCACCGTCGCCTGGAAGGTCATGTCGTAGGTGCCGGCGAGCGAGCCCGCCCCGGCGAGCGGATCGAAGCCCGAGCTGCCGCTGTCGCTGCCGCACGCGAGCGGTCCGAGCGCCAGTCCGAAGACGAAACCGATCGTGGCCAGCCGCCGAACCATGCTCTTCATCTCCGCTCCTCCTGGGTGCCCGCACGCGCGGACTCGCCGCGGCGAGTCTACATGCAACGTCACGATTCGTGGCGAGCCGTCCCGGCGTCCCCTCGGCGTCGGCGGCGACGGACCAGGGGCCGAGGGCCCCGTGCCCTCCTGCCGTGTTTCCGCAGCGGCGCCCCACATCGTGGGGACCCGTTCGGCGGCTGACGGCGCCTGCGGCGTGAGGGGCGCCGCGCGCCCGTCACGCCTTGGCGAGGGTGTAGCCGAGCGCGCTGCCTTCGATCTTGGCGGTCGCGGTCCCCGCGCCACGGGTGAGCTCGACCGCGAGGATCTCGCGCGCGATCGCGTCGCCGTGGGTCTCGATGGCGGCGGCGAGCTCGGCGTCGTCGGTGGACCAGCTCACGCGGATCCGGTCCGACACCTCGAGCCCGGCGTCCTTGCGCGCGGCTTGCCACGCGCTCACCACCTCGCGCGCGAGCCCCTCGCGCCTGAGCGCCGCGTCCACGGCGGTGTCGAGCACCACCGTGATGTGGCCGTTGGTGGCCGCGGCGGCGCCCTCGCGGGTGCTGCGTTGCAGCACCACGTCGTCCAGCCCGAGGTCCTCGCCCTCGACGGTGATGGTCTCGCCCGCCTCGAGGCGCGCGACCTCGTCGAAGCTCCACGCCGCGAGGGAGGCGCCGATGGCCTTGAGCTTCGGCCCGCAGCGCTTGCCGAGGGTCTTGAAGTTGGGCTTCACGGTGACCGTGGCGAAGGCGCTCTCGTCGGCGTCGACCGCCACCACCTTGACGTTGACCTCGTCCTGGATCAGCGCGGCGAGCGCCATCACGCGCTCGCGCAGCGCGGCGTCGCGGTGCACCACGGTGAGCCGGGCGAGCGGCTGGCGCACCTTGAGGCGGTGGTCCTCGCGGATCTTGCGCGCCAGCGACGCGACCTCGCGCGCCACCGCCATGCGCTCCTCGAGCGCCACGTCCACCCGCGCCGCATCGGCCTGCGGGTAGTCGCAGAAGTGGACGCTCTCGGGCGCCGCCGCGTCCACCGCGCGCACCAGCCGCGGGTGGATCGTCTCGGTGAGGAACGGCATGAACGGTGCGAGCAGCTTCGCGAACGTCACCAGCACCTCGTAGAGCGTGGCGTAGGCGGCGTTCTTGTCGGCCGGGTCGTCGTTCTTCCAGAACCGCGGGCGCGAGCGGCGGATGTACCAGTTGGTGAGGTCGTCGATGAACTCGACGAGCCGCGGCACCACCGCGTAGAGGCGGTAGCCCTCCATCTCGCGGTTCACGTCGCGCGCCAGGCTCTGCAGCACCGACAGCACCCAGCGGTCGATGTCGGGGCGCTCGCCGTGCGCGGGCGCCACCGCGGTCCGCGGGTCCCAGCCGTCGACGCTCGCGTAGGTGGTGAAGAACGTGAGCGCGTGCCAGGTGGGCAGCACCACGCTGCGCACGATCGCCTCGAGCCCGCGCTCCGAGAATCGCAGCGGCTCGCCGCGCACCACCGGCGAGTCGATGAGGTAGGCGCGCAGCGCGTCCGCCCCGTAGCGGTCGAGGACGTCGTTGGGGTCGGGGTAGTTCCTCTTGCGCTTGCTCATCTTCTGGCCGTCCTCGGCCAGGATGAGCCCGTTCACCACCACGTTGCGGTAAGGCGACTTCCCGAACAGCGACACGCCCAGCACCAGCAGCGTGTAGAACCAGCCGCGGGTCTGGTCGAGCCCCTCGGCGATGAAGTGCGCCGGGAAGAACGAGTCGAAGCGGCCGCCGTTCTCGAACGGGTAGTGCTGCTGCGCGTACGGCATGGCGCCGGACTCGAACCAGCAGTCGAGCACCTCCGGGGTGCGCCGGTAGGTCTTGCCGTCGCGGCGGATCACGATCGGGTCGACGACGTGCTTGTGCAGGTCGGTGACGCGCACGCCGGAGAGCTTCTCCAGCTCGTCGATGCCGCCGACGCAGATCACGTCGGCGGGGTCGTCCTCGTTCACCCACAGCGGGATGCACGACCCCCAGAACCGGTTGCGGCTGATGTTCCAGTCGTTGGCCTCGCGCAGCCAGTTGCCGAAGCGCGCGGCGCCCACGGCCTCGGGGATCCAGCGGATCTCCTCGTTGGCGGCGACGAGGGCCTCGCGGTGCTCGGCGACCTTCACGTACCAGGCGTCGATGGCGCGGTAGATCAGCGGCGTCTCGGTGCGGTAGCAGAACGGGTAGCTGTGGACCAACGTCTCCTGGCGGACGATCTTCCCCTCGTCCTTGAGGCGCCGGATGATCCCCTTGTCGGCGTCCTTGCAGTGCTGGCCGGCGAGGTCGGGGGTGGCCGCGGTGAAGCGGGCCTCGGCGTCGAGCGGATCGACGAGCGCGATGCCCGCCGCCTTGCCGACGCGGAAGTCGTCCTCGCCGTAGGCGGGCGCGATGTGGACGATGCCGGTGCCGTCCTCGGTCGACACGAAGTCGTCGACCAGCACCACGAACGAGCGCGGCTGGTCCGCGAAGTACGGGAAGAGCGGCTCGTAGCGCAGCCCCGCGAGCTTGCTGCCGGGCATGCGCGCCACCACCTCGGCGCCCTTGCCGCCCGGGTAATACGCGCTCAGGCGCGCCTCGGCGAGGAGGTAGTGGTCCCCGCTCTCGGTGTCGCGCACCACCACGTATTCGATCGCCGCCCCGACGCACAGCGCCAGGTTGGCGGGCAGCGTCCACGGGGTGGTCGTCCACGCCAGCAGGTAGAGGTCCGCGGGCAGCCCGAGCGCCTCGTGCCCTCGGGCGGCGCGGAAGCGCAGCGTGATCGCCGGGTCCTGGACGTCCTTGTAGTTGCTGCCGGCCTCGAAGTTGCTGAGCGGCGTGGTGAGCTTCCAGCTGTAGGGCATGATGCGGTGCGAGCGGTACACGCGGCCGCGCTCCCAGAGCTGCTTGAAGACCCACCACACGGACTCCATGAAGCTCGGGTCCATGGTCTTGTAGTCGTCGTCGAAGTCGACCCAGCGGCCCATGCGGGTCACCGTCCTGCGCCACTCCTCGACGTACGTCTGGACCATCGTCCGGCACTTCTCGTTGAAGACGTCCACGCCTGTGGCGAGGATGTCGGCGCTGCCGGCGAGCCCGAGCGCGTCCTGGGCCAGGGCCTCGATCGGCAGACCGTGGCAGTCCCAGCCGAAGCGCCGCTCGACGCGGTGGCCGCGCATGCACCAGTAGCGCGGCACGATGTCCTTGATGGTGCCGGCGAGCAGGTGGCCGTAGTGCGGAGCGCCGGTCGCGAACGGCGGGCCGTCGTAGAACACGAACTCGGCGCCGCCCTCGCGGCGGCGGTTGGACTCGCGGAAGGCGTCGAGGCGCTCCCACAGCGCGAGGATCTCCTCCTCGAGCGCGGGGAAGCTCGGGTCCGAAGGCAGCTTGGAGAAGGGGCCGGTCATGGTCGCCGTGCGCCGATGGAGCGGACGAAAGCGCCGTCCATCGCGAGAAGGGCGCCGCTCGTGGCGGCGCCCGGTGGTTCCGACTACGCGGGGATCGGCCGGAAGGCTTGTCCGGGGCGCGCGCCAAGGCAAGCGAACGCGGATGTCGGGCGGCGCACCCCGGCGCGCGGTGAGCGGCGACCCACCGTGGCCGCGCGAAGTCGTGAACCCCGGCGTTGCGCCGCACGGGAGCGCGGGCGCATGATCGACCGGTGACGATCCGGCCCGTGGCAATTTCACGAGCGCTTACGTGTTTGTTCCTGCAGGCGCTGGGGCTCGCCGCGCTCGCGGTGGTCGGCATGCCCGGGCTCGCGCGCGCGGTGCCGCCGTGGGCGCAGTTCGAGGCCGACCATCCGTCCGCGAGCGGCGCCTACGGCGCGTCGGTGGCGATGCAGGGCTCGACGCTGGTCGTCGGCCAGATCGAGGACCAGTCGCCGGGCAGCTTCGTCACGGTCGGGCCCGGGCGCGCCTACGTGTACGAGTTCCTCGGCGGAAGCTGGCAACCGGCGCAGGTGCTGACCGGCTCCGACGCGGTGCCCGGCAGCCGCTTCGGCGCGTCCGTCGCGATCGAGGGTGATTGGCTCCTGATCGGCGCGAGCGGCCAGATCCGCGTCGACGGCTCGTCGACGATCCAGGGATCCGTGTACGTGTTCCGTCGCGGTCCTGGCGGCTGGACCGAGGTCCAGAAGCTGGTCGCGGGTGACGGCGAGAATGGCGACCTGTTCGGCTACGCCATCGCCGTCCAGGGCACCGTCGCGGTCATCGGCGCTTTCCTCGAGGACATCGAGTTCACGCCGGTCGTGATCGACACCGGCGCCGTGTATCTCTTCGACCTGTCCGGGAACACCTGGACACAGACGCAGCGGCTGCTCACGGTGGCGGTGTCGAGCAACGCGCACTTCGGGGAGACGGTCGCGATCGACGGAGGCACGATCCTGGTCGGCGCGCACCTCGCCGACGTCGGCGCCGAGCCGTTCGCGGGCGAGGCGTTCGTGTTCGAGCGCAACCCCGACGGGACCTGGCCCGGGCTACAGACGCAGAACCTGGTCGCGAGCGACGCGACCAGCGGTGATCGCTTCGGGCAATACGTCGCGATCCAGGGCGACGAGCTGGTCATCGGCGCGCGCCGCGACGAGGACCACGGCGTGAACGCGGGGTCCGCGTACGTGTTCCGCCGCGCGGCCCCGGGGAGCCCGTGGGTGCAGACGCAGAAGCTCCTCGCGTCGGACGGCGAGCCCGGCCAGCTCTTCGGTCACGCGGTCGCGATCCGCGACGACCAGATCGTGGTCGGCGCGCCAGCCGCGACGTTCCCGAACGTGCGCC
>CAYMQR010000379.1:0-5403 GCA_964392195.1 uncultured bacterium
CCACTGGCGCGTGCCTGCGGCACGCCACGCGCGAAGCGAGTGACTTGGGGGTGGGACCCGGCGGGATTCACTCCCGCCGGGCGGGGGGCTGGAACAGCCCCCCGCAGAAACGTCGCAGCCTGGAATCTTCGATTCCAGGCTGCTGCTATCCTTCGCGCCCCGTGAACTTCGACGACGTGTTTCCCGAGATCCGGCGGCCGCTCGCGGCGCTCGAGAGCGAGCTCGAGCGGGTGGTCAAGAACGACGTACGACTGATCCCCGAGGTCGGCCGCTACCTCCTCGGCGGCGGCGGCAAGCGGATACGCCCGGCGCTCGCCTTCCTCACCTCGCGCGCCGTCGGCCTCAAAGGCTCCGACGTGGTGACGATCGGCGTGGTGCTCGAGCTCATCCACACCGCGACGCTGCTCCACGACGACGTGGTCGACGACGGCACGGTGCGCCGCGGCCGCCCGTCGGCGAACCGGGTGTTCGGCAACGCCGCGAGCGTGCTGGTCGGCGACTACCTCTACAGCCTCGCGTCGGTGCTGCTCGCGCGCATGGGCGACCCGCGCATCCTGCTGATGGTCGCCGAGGCCACCAACGCGATGGCCGAGGGCGAGGTCCACCAGCTCGCCGAGAGCTACAGCCCCACCGAGACCGAGGCCGCCTACCTCGACATCATCCGCAAGAAGACCGCCGCGCTGTTCGGCGCCGGCGCGTGGGCCCCCACGGTGGCGGCCAACACCTCCGAGGAGGTGCAGCTCGCCCTCCACGGCTTCGGGCTCGACCTCGGCATGGCGTTCCAGCTCGCCGACGACGTCCTCGACTACGTCGCCGAAGACGAGCGCTTCGCCGCCAAGCGCGGCGCCGACTTCCGGGACGGGAAGTACACGCTGCCGGCGATCGTCGCCCTCGCCAACGCCTCCACGGCCGACCGCGACCGCATCCGCGAGCTCCTCGGCGGCGAGCGGCGCGGCGCCCGCGAGCTCAAGGCGCTGGTGAAGCTGATCGAGCGCTACGACGGCTTCGCCTACACCCGCCACCGCGCCGAGGAGTGCGTGAACGCGGCGCTCGGCGGGCTCTCGGCGCTCCCCCGCGGCGCGGGGCGGCGCGCCCTCGAGCGGCTCGCGCGCTTCGCGCTCTCCCGCACGTTCTGAGCCCGCGCGGAGAGGCAGGCGCGCGGCGGCGGCCGAGCCGACCCGTCGGGTAGACTCCGCGGCTCCCCCGCCGAGGACGCTCATGCCACGCCGCATCGTCTCGCTCCTGCCCTCCGCCACCGAGATCGTGTGCGCCCTCGGCGCGCGCCCCGAGCTGGTCGGCGTCTCCCACGAATGCGACTTCCCGGCGGACGTGGCGGGCCTACCGGTGCTGACCCGCGCGAGGTTCCGCAAGGCGTCCTCGAGCGCGGAGATCGACCGCGCGGTGAGGGACGTGGTGCGCGACGCCCTCGCGGTCTACGAGGTCGACGCCGAGCGCCTCGCCGCGCTCGCGCCCGACGTGATCGTCACCCAGGACCTGTGCGACGTGTGCGCGGTCTCGATCGGCGACGTGCGCGCCGCTGTCGCGCGGCTCGCCCACCGCGACTCGATCGAGGTGGTGAGCCTGAGCCCGACCGGCCTCGAGGACATCCTCGCCGACATCGAGCGCACCGCGGCCGCGCTCGGCCGCGCCGCGGACGGGAGCCGGGTGGTCGCCGAGGCGCGCGAGCGCATCGAGGGCGTGCGGCGACGCGCCCACGCCGCGCCCACCCGCCCGAGCGTGCTCTCGATCGAGTGGCTCGAGCCGGTCATGATCGGCGGCATGTGGATGCCCGAGCTGATCGCGCTCGCTGGCGGCACACCACTCGTGACCCGGCCGCGCGAGCACGCGCCCACCCTCGGTCTCGCCGAGCTCGAGCAGCTCGACCCCGACGTGGTGCTGATCAAGCCGTGCGGCTTCCCGCTCGAGGAGTCGCTGCGCGAGCTCGACGTGCTGCGCCGCGTGCTGCCGTGGACGCGCTGGAAGGCGGTCGCGGAGGGGAGCGTCTACCTCGCCGACGGCAACGCGTACTTCAACCGCCCGGGACCGCGGATCGTCGACTCCCTCGAGATCCTCGCCGCGTGCGTGCACCCGGCCGCCTTCGGCGAGCTGCGCTCGCGCTACGCCGGCGCGGTGCGGCGAGTGCGCGCGGACGGCGGCGTCGAGCCCTGGGCACCCTGAGCGGCGCCCCGCCGCCCGCCCATCCGCCGCCCGCCCGCCGAGACCGTGCCGTGAGCCTCGCCGACCGCCTGCGCCGCTGGCTCGGCTCGCCGGCGGGCGCCGCCGCCGACGCAAGCGCCCTCGATCGCCCCACCCACGGCGCCTACGACCGGCTCGCCCGCTGGTACGACTGGTCGGGCGCGATCGCGTTCTCCGACGTGTGCGTCAAGCTGACCCTCGACGCGCTCCGCGACGCCGGGCTCGAGGCGCGCTCGTGCCTCGACATCGCGTGCGGCACCGGCTCGTTCCTGGTGGCGATGGAGCGCCGCGGCGCGTTCGCGGTGGGCGTCGATCGCTCCCACGCGATGCTCGTCGAGGCGCGCGCCAAGGCCGTCGCCGAGCACGCCCGCCTGCGGCTGGTGTGCGCCGACATGCGCGAGTTCGCGCTCGCGCGCCGCTTCGACCTCGTCACCTGCTTCTACGACGCCCTCAACCACCTGCCCGACACCCTCGGCGTCGCGGCGGCCATCGACAGCGCCGCGCGCCACACCGAGCCCGGCGGGCTCTACGTGTTCGACACCAACAACGAGCGCATGTTCCAGCGGGTGTGGTCGGGCCCGCGCGAGACGATCGACGTCGGTAGCGGCGACGTCGAGATCGACTACCACTACGACCCGGTGCGCCGCACCGGCTCGGCGCAGGTGACCTTCCGGCGCCGCGGCGAGGCGCCCGTCACCGGCTGGGTCCACGAGCGCTGCCACCCGGCGCGCGACATCGAGCGCGCGCTCGAGCGCGCCGGGTTCGCGCTCGCGAGCCGCGGGCCGCACCCCTACTTCGCGGAACCCGCGGACTCGCTCAAGGACCTGTGGATCGCGCGGAAGCGCTGACGCCCCGGCGCGCGGTCGCGAGCAGCACCACCACGGGCAGCGCCTCGCCGAGCCAGGTGAGCGCCACGAAGCGCGCGCCCGCGCCGCCGTAGAAGAAGAGCGGCTCGAACGGATCCTCGGCGTTGCCGAGCAGCAGCATCGGCGCGCCCCACACCGCGAAGGCGTAGAGTCCGGTGAGCCACAGGCTGCGGGTGCGCTCGAAGAGCAGGCCGAGCGTGAGCCCGCGCAGCAGCTCGCGGGCGAAGGCCTCGAGGCCGATCGGCACGTCGTCGACCAGCCCCATCCGCACCAGCAGCGGCAGGCGGTAGAGCGCCGAGAGCGCGGCGATCAGCCCCAGGCCGCGCCAGCGGCCGAAGCGCGTCTGGGCGTCTCCCAGCAGCACGCCGCGCCACGCGAGCTCGTCGCCGAGGACGGCGACCGCGGCGATCAGCGCGAGCCGCGCCAGGAACGGCCGCAGCAGGTCCGATCCCGCGCGGCTCACTCCCTCCGACACCTGCACCCACCCGAGGGCGTAGCCGAGCGCGAGCCCGCTCGCCCACGCGGCGAGCGCCAGGACCAGCCACGGCGCGCCAGCGACGAGGCCGCGGGCGGTGAGCCCCGCGTCGGCGGGCCGCGCGGGCCGATCGAGGAGGTACGCGAGCAACCCGGCGAGCAGGCCGTAGAACGGCCAGATCTCGGGGTCGTGCTTGCCTGGGGTGAAGAAGAGGTAGGGCGCCTGCGTGGCGAGGACGATCAGCGCGATCGCCACGAAGGGTCGTGGCTCGTTGGGTTCCGCCTCGGCCATGAAACGATGCGCGGCGCCCGCGGGGCGGAAGGCCCCAGGGCGCCGCGCATCCTACAGCGGACCCGTGTCACGGGTGGAGGGTCACGCGCGAGCGGGCTGTCGCTCGACTCCCGCGTGGATCACCGCCAGTGGGCGGGTACCCACCGCCCGCAGTCCCAGTAACCGCGGACCCACACCGGGGCGGCGACCCGGACCACCGGGCGCGGCGCGTAGTAGACCGGCCGGTAATACACGGGGGCCGGCGCGACGTACACGGGCGGCGGCGGAGGCGGCGCGACGTAGACCGGGCGAGCGACCACCGGCAGGCCGAAGCCGATGCTGACGTGGACGCCGGCCTGGGCGGTGCGGGCCGGGGTCGCGAGCGCCAGCGCGGCGAGCGCCGCGGCGGTGAGCCCACCGACCTTCGCGATGCGACCGAAACGAGCGTGAGCAGTCATGGCGAATCCTCCGAGGGCGAGACTTCGACGACGCTCATTCCACGTTCCGTGCCAGCGCGAGCGGCCGCGGCCGCCTCCCGCCACGGCGACGAAGCTCGAGAAATCCGCGGCTTTCCGCGACCTCCCGATCGCCGCGACGCCGCTGCGGGCGCACCGCGGCGGCGGCGCGTCAGCGCCGTTTACACGCTCTCGTCCGCGCCACCCGCGCCACCGTCGGCGGTGGGACGGTGCATCTCGAAGCGCTCGAGGCGGTCGTAGATCCACGGCCGCGACACGCCGAGACGCCGCGCCGCGGTCTCGATGACCCACCCGCACTCGATCAGCGCCTGGCTCAGCGCCGCGCGCTCGACGTCGGCGCGGATCTGGTTGAGGTCGCGGCCGCGCGCCAGCTCGGCCGCCACCGCGGCTTCGAGGGTGGGACCGGGCGTCGGGACGGGCGCGCCCGCCGGCGTCGGGGTGGGCACTTCCGTGGGCTTCGGCACCTCGGCGCTCGCGCGCGGGCCGAGCCCGAGGTCGGCGGCGCTCAGGAAGGTGCCGTCGTCGGCCTTGCGGACCACGGCGTCGCGGATGGTCTCGACCAGCTCGCGGACGTTGCCGGGCCAGGAGTGAGCGCGCATCGCCGCCATCGCCTGGTCGTCGAACCCCAGCACGGCGCGCGAGTACTCGCGGTTCATGCGATCGAGCCAGTGGCGCGCGATCGCCGGGACGTCCTCGATGCGGTCGGCGAGGCGCGGGATGCGGATCCGCGAGCCGCGCAGCCGGTAGTAGAGGTCGCGGAGGAAGCGCCCCTCCTCGATCGCCGCCTCGAGGTCCTCGTTGGCGGCCGCGACCACCCGCACGTCGGCGCGCTTCTCCTCGCGCGCCCCGACCGGCAGGAAGCGGCCGGTGTCGAGGAACCGCAGCAGCTTGGCCTGGATCGCGACCGGCGCCTTGCCGATCTCGTCGAGGAAGAGCGTGCCCGAGGCCGCCGCCTCCACCAGCCCCGCGCGGTCGACCGCGCCGCAGAAGGCGCCCCGCCGGGTGCCGAAGAACTCGCCCTCGAGGAGCGACTCGGGGATCGCCGCGCAGTTGACCGCCACGAACGGCCCACCGCCGCGCGGGCTGGCGTCGTGGATGGCGCGCGCCACCAGCTCCTTCC
>CAYMQR010000380.1:0-5395 GCA_964392195.1 uncultured bacterium
GAAGCCCTTGGAGAGCCGCGCTCCGTCGCGGCCGCCGGCGCTGCGCCGTGGACGACGCCGCTACAACCCGCAGTGCGCGAGCAGCTTCGGCAGAACGACGCGCGTATCGAAGACGTCCTCGGCGAGCCGGCGCGCCTCGCGCGAGGCGCGCGCGTAGTCGAGCTCGACCGCGGCGATCCTGCGCGCGGCGTCGTCGGTGCCGGCGAAGAACCCGAGCCCGAGGCTGTCGGGCAGGTGGCGCGCAGCGCCGACGTCCTCGACGATGCACGGGCGGGCGCTGGCGAGGAAGCAGATCGTGCGGTCGCTCACCCACCCCGAGCGGGCCTTCACGTAGGCCGGCTTGGCCGCGCTGACCTCGCCACGCGCCGACCACACGTAGCGCTGGAAATCGCCGGGGGTGCACGCGACCACCGCGGGATCGACGAGGCGCCAGCCGTGGCGCGCGATCAGCGCGCGCTCCTCGGTCTCGCCGGCGTGGACGTTCGCCGCGAGCTCGAGCTCCAGGTTCGCGCGGCGCGGCAGGTCGATGTGCCGGACGAAGCCTTCCCGCTTGTTGCAGTCGTAGACCTCGCCGTCGAGGAACGCGTACTGGGTGGTCCACCACTGGGTGATGGTCGTGTAGCGGCCATCCGTGGCGAGCGGCCGTGCCGGCCACGAGCCGAGGTGGACGCTCGGCCACACCCGCCTCCACTCGACCCCTCCCAGCGGGATCGGCGAGTCGGGCTCGCCGAGGTTCATGCCGATCGTCAGGTGGACGTCGTGGGAGCCCACGCCCATGTCCCACTCGCGCGCCCAGAGCTGGAACGGCCCGGGGTCGATGTCGAAGAGCGCGGTGCGCGCGAAACACGCCCGCATCGGCGCGGGGATGCTGTTGGCGGGATTGAGGAGCAGCGCGGCGCGGGCGCGCTCCCGGAAGGCGCGCTCACCGAGGGCGCCCTGCCACACCACGCTCCCGTCGAGCTCGCCCACGACACCACGCGGGAAATACGCGAGCACCACGCGCTCGCGTAGACCCAGCTCGTCGACGTTGGACCAGAACCGCGCGATGCGCTCGTCGTCGAGCCCGGGCTCCTTCGAGGGGCCGAGGAGCTCGAGCCACCACGCGTCGTGGCCGAGCTCGAGCAGGCCGCGCAGGTACTGGACCGGAACCCAGAAGTTCCCGCCGCCGGTCAGGTACTTGGCGACGAACTCGGAGCCGAGGAAGACGGTCTCGCCGCTCACTCGTAGGTGACGATCACCGGCGCGTGATCGGAGGGCTGCTTGCCCTTGCGCTCGTCACGGTCGATCGAGGCGCCGGTGGTGCGCGCCGCGAAGGACGGCGTCGCGAAGACGTGGTCGATGCGCAACCCCTGATTCTTGGGGAACGCGAGCATGCGGTAGTCCCACCACGAGTAGAGACCGGGCTCGCTGCGGTGGCGGCGGAACACGTCCTCGAGCCCCCACGCGGCGACCCGCGCCAACGCCGCGCGGGCCTCGGGGTGATAGAGGACCGTCGGCTCCCACAGCGCGGGGTCGTGGACGTCCCGCGCCTCGGGGGCGACGTTCATATCGCCGCACAGCACCAGCGGCTCCGCCGGGTCGCAGTGGGTCGCGAGGAAGCGCGCGAGACGCTCGAGCCACGCGAGCTTGTACGTCCACTTGTCGCTGCCCACCTCGCTGCCGTTCGGCACGTAGCAGTCGAGGACGCGCACGCCGTCGATGCGCGCGGCGAGGAACCGCGCGTGGGAGTCGTCGACACCATCACCGAAGCCGCGCACCACGTCGCTCGCCTCGTGCTTCGAGAGGATCGCGACGCCGTTGTAGGTCTTCTGGCCGAACACCGTGGCCCGGTAGCCGGCCGCGTGGACGGCGTCGTGGGGGAACGCATCGTCGACGAGCTTGATCTCCTGGAGGCAGACGACGTCCGGCTCGTGGCGCGCGAGGAAGGCCAGCAGCCGGTCGATCCGGACGCGGATCGAGTTGACGTTCCAGGTCGCGAGCTTCATCAGGCCGACGCCACCGGCAGCGCTGGCGGCGAGCTCGGCCCCGCGTCGCCGGGCGGCGTGAGCGCGGGCTCCTTCTTCTCCACCACCTCGACCGGGCGCCCGATCAGCTTGGCGAACGCGGCCGCGTCGAGGGTCTCGACCGAGAGCAGCTCCGCGGCGACGCCTTCGAGCTGCTCGCGGTGGTCGGTGAGGATGCGCTTGGCGTCGGCGTAGGCGTCGTCGAGGATCTTGCGCACCTCGGTGTCGACCTCGCGGGCGGTGTCGTCGCTGCAGTCGCGCTGCAGCGAGGAGTCGATCGTCTCGAGGAAGATCGGTCCCGAGCGCTGGCCGACGTGCATGAGCCCCGCCGACTCGCCCATGCCGTACATGCACACCATTCGGCGCACCAGCGCCGTGGCATGGTCGAGGTCGTTCTCGGCACCGGTCGACACCTCGCCGTAGACCACGTCCTCGGCCGCGCGCCCACCGAGCAGCCCGCGGATCCGGTCGAGGAGCGCCGAGCGCGTCAGGATGAACTGCTCGTCGACGGGGAGCTGCAGCGTGTAGCCGAGCGCCGCTCGCCCGCGCGGCACGATGCTGATCTTGTGCACCGGGTCGGCGTGCGGGCTGTACGCGGCGACCAGCGCGTGCCCGACCTCGTGATAGGCGACGCGCTTGCGGGCCTCGTCGCTCAGCCGCCGGCTCTTGCGCTCCGGCCCGGCGACGACCTTCTCGATCGCCTCTTGCAGGTCGAGCTGGGCGATCTGGCGCACCGAGCGTCGCGCCGCGAGCAGCGCCGCCTCGTTGAGCGCGTTGGCGAGGTCGGCGCCCGAGAAGCCGGGCGTGCCCTGGGCGATCTGCTTGAGGTCGACGTCGGGCGCGAGCGGCTTGTCGCGGGAGTGGACCTTGAGGATCGCCTCGCGTCCCTTCGCGTCCGGCGAGTCGACCACCACCTGGCGATCGAAGCGGCCGGGACGGAGCAGCGCGCGGTCGAGGACGTCGGGGCGGTTGGTGGCGGCGAGCAGGATCACGCCCACGTTCGCCTCGAAGCCGTCCATCTCGACGAGGAGCTGGTTCAACGTCTGCTCGCGCTCGTCGTGGACCGCGCCCACGTGGACCCCGCGCTGGCGCCCGATGGCGTCGAGCTCGTCGATGAAGATGATGCACGGCGCCTGCGCCTTGGCCTGCGAGAAGAGGTCGCGCACCCGCGACGCACCGACACCCACGAACATCTCGACGAACTCGCTGCCGCTGATCGAGAAGAACCGCACCTTGGCCTCGCCGGCCACGGCGCGCGCCAGCAGCGTCTTGCCGGTGCCGGGCGGGCCCACCAGCAGCACGCCCTTGGGGATCTTGGCGCCGAGCTGGCGGTAGCGCTCGGGGTTCTTGAGGAAGTCGACGACCTCCTCGAGCTCGTACTTCGCCTCGTCGCAGCCGGCGACGTCGGCGAAGGTGACGCCGGTGTCGCTGTCGGCGTGGAGCTTGGCGCGGCTGCGCCCGAAGCTCAGGACCGACTGGCCCGCGGCGCCGATGCGGCGCGCCAGCAGCATCCAGATCGCGAAGAAGAAGCCGAGCGGCAGCACCCACGACAGCACGAACTGCTGGAGGAAGTTGGGCACCACTCCCTTGAAGGGGATCTTCTTCTCTTCGAGCTGCTCGGTGAGCTTGGGGTCCTCGACCCGCACGGTGCGGAACGTGATGACGTCGGGCTCGGTGCCGGCCGGGACCTCGCCGGTCACCTTGACGGACTTGATGCGAAGGTGGCCGGTGATCTCGCTGTCGTAGACCGCGACGTCGACCAGCTCGCCCTTCTCGAGGTGCGACTTGAACTCGCTGTAGTTGATGGTCTTGACCGCGAACTGATTGAGCATGCTCTGCCACGCGTAGAGCACGACCAGCATCAGGACGAAGTAGCCGACCGAGAACCGCCACGGCGGCAGGGTGGGCTTGCCGCCGGGCTTCTTCTTGAGAGGGGATTCGGGCAAGGGACTCTCGCTCAACGGCGCGCCGGGATCGCGCGCGGACGAGCCTCGATCCGACGCGGACCAGGCGCTCAGCGAACCGCCTGGAGGGTAACACTCTTCTCGACCCGTCGACCCTCGCGCTGGACGGTCAGGGTGATGGTGTCGCCGACCTCGTGCTGGTCGAAGATCGCGAACAGATCGTCGGACGAGCTCACCGGCTTGCCGTCGACCGCGACGATGACGTCGGCGATCGCGACGCGCCCGCGCGCGTCCACCGTGGCTGGCTCGAGCCCCGCCTTCGCCGCGGCGCTCCCCTGCGCCACGTCCGCGACCACCACACCCTGGATGTTGCGGCGCCGCGTCCACTCGTCGGGCGCCAGGCTCACGCCGAGCCCCGCGCGCACCGCCTGGCCGTAGCGGATGAGCTGCGGCACCACCCGGTTCACGGTGTCGACCGGGATCGCGAAGCCGACTCCCGCGTAGGCGCCCGACGGACTGTAGATCGCGGTGTTCACGCCGATCAGGCGACCGGCGCGGTCGAGCAGCGCGCCGCCGGAGTTGCCCGGGTTGATCGCCGCGTCGGTCTGGATCACGCCGCTGATGGTGCGGCCGCTCACCGACTGGATCTCGCGCCCGAGCGCGCTGATGATGCCGGTGGTGAGGGTCTGGTCGAGGCCGAACGGGTTGCCGATGGCGAGCACGTCCTGACCGACCTCGAGGTTGCCCGAGCTGCCGATCGGCAGCGGCCTGAGCCCGCCCTCGGGCGGCTCGATGTGGAGCACGGCGAGGTCCTTGTCGGGCGCGACGCCGACCAGCTCGGCCTCGTGGGTCGACTGGTCCGCGAGCGTCACGGTGGCGCCGCGCGCCTCCTGGACGACGTGGAAGTTGGTGACGATGTAGCCGTCGGCGGTCCACACGAAGCCCGAGCCTGCGCCCTGCGGCACCTCGTAGGCGCGCATGCGGAACGGGTCGACCTGGACGGCGGTGGTCTTGATGAACACCACGCTCGGGGAGGCGCGGCGGAAGAGCTCGATGGTGGTGCGCTCGCTCTCGGCGAGCGGACCGCGCGGCTCGACCGGGTGCGGCCTGGCCTTGGGATCGTGGAGGCGGTCGGCCTGCGCCGGCGCGGCGGTGGCTGCCGCCGCGAGCATCAGCGCCAGGGCGGGAAGGAAGGGCGAGGATCGTCGCGGGTTCGTGGGCATCGCTCGACTCCGGTGGGTTCGCGGCGCCGATCTAGCGGATCGGGTCGCGAGGATTCAACCGCGCGGGACGACGTGCGGGTAGATCAGGTAGGTGCGCGCCTCCTCGTCGCGGGTCCACCATGCGCCTGTCGTTCGCAGCGTGCGCCGATCGCTCATGTGATAGCGCGCGATCGTCGCTCGCAGGTAGCTCGGAGGCGCTTCCGGGAACGGATTCGAGGCGAACAGGGCGACGTCCTCTTCTGCCATGCGCCCGGAGAGGTAGTCG
>CAYMQR010000381.1:0-5390 GCA_964392195.1 uncultured bacterium
GCTCCTCGTAGTCGTGGCCGAGGTGGCGTGGCGTCATGAGCAGCACCGCCGCGTCCGAGTGACGGAGCGCCCAGCCCAACTCGCGCGCTTGGTAGAACGTGTTGATCGGCACCACCACCGCGCCGATCCGCGCCGCCGCCAGCCACGCGATCACCCACTCGGGACCGTTCGGCATCCACACCGCCACCCGCGTGCCCTTCGCGACGCCCGCGGCGAGCAGCCCGCGGGCCAGCGCGCCCGACTCGGCGTCGGCCTCGACGTACGAGAGCCGCTCACCGCCGTGGATCATGAGCGGGTGGTGGCCACGCTCGCGCGCCAGGGCGCGGATCAGCCCGCCGACCGTCGCACCGCTGCTCTCGTCGATCATCGCCCCCGCTCCCTCCGCCGCGCCGCGACTCGCCGCGACTCTCTTGCCACGTCTCGCGCGGTGGCGAAAGCGTGACTTGCGACCCCGGCGCCGCTTCCCATAGGATCGCCGCGCTCGCCGCGCCCGTGACACGAGCACGCTCGGCCCGCCGCGCAGGCGGTCGGAGAGCAAGCACCGCGACGAGAGGAGACGCGCATGCCCGCCGACGGCCAGGCGCCGCCGTTCGAAGTCTCGATCCCGATCCGCTACTCCCCCGACGGCCGCTCGTGGGGCGAAGGGATCGTCACGTCGCTAACCAGCTCGACGCTGGTGGTCGTCACCGCCGCCGCGCCCGAGGTGCGAAGCAAGGTGTACTTCGCGCTCGGTCTCGGCTTCGAGGCGCCCACGTTCCACGGCGAGGGCCGGGTCACGAGCCTCGCCAGCCCCGGGCCCGGGGTCGAGCCGGTGCCCGGCTTCGGGCTGCGCTTCGAGGGCGCGCCGAGCGACCTCGCGGCGGCGATCGCCAAGCTCGAGCGCGGCTATCCGGGAGCGCTCGCGATCGAGGCCGGCGGCGGCGTGTGCTGGCCGGTCGCGAACGAAGCCGTGGCACCGCGCCGCGACGCCGACGCGGGCCTCGCTCTGTGGGCCGACGGCCGCGAGCTGGCCCAGGCGCCTTCCGCCGAGTCCCCCGGCACGGTGGCGCGCAACGGCAACGAGCCGCTCCCCGCGTACGTGGCGGTGCTGGTGCGCCTCGCGGGCCCGCTCGCCTCTAGCAGCGCCGAGCGCGTGGTCATCAGCCATCGCGGGCGCGTGCTCTCGCCCGCGAGCGGCATCCCCGCCCGCCACCTCGCCGCGAGCCTCGCCGCGCTCGGCGAAGCGGCCGCCGCGGCGGCAGCGGCCGGCGGCGCTCCCAGGGCGGGCGGCGCCGCGCCGGCGCCGGAGGGCGACTGGTCGCTCGACCTGAGCGACTTCGACGCGCCGACCATGGAGATCAAGAGCCCGGCGGCGATCGAGGACGACGACGCCGACGACGGCCCGAGCGTGGTCGAGGTGCTGTGGGATCACCCGCTCGTCGAGCTGGTGGCGACCCAGATGCGCATGGTCGACACCCTCGCCCTCGCCGACTGGCGCTACGGCCGCCTCACCGCCGACCTGCTCGCGTCGCTCGACCGCGACCGCACGCTGCTCGACGGCATCCAGCTCCGCATCTCCACCACGGCCGACGAGGCCGGGCTGACCGAGGAGACGACCGCGGAGATCGCGCAGGCGGTCGAGGACGTCGGCACCTTCGTCACCCGCCTCGCCTGGCACTCGATGGCGATCGAGAGCGCCGCCGCCTCGGCCAGCTACTACGAGACCTTCCAGATCGAGAAGGAGCGCCTCGCGCGCCAGGCGGCGATCGCCGCGCGCGCCGCGGCCCGCGAAGCCGCCGAGGAGCCGAAGGCCGCGGCCAAGGCCGAGCCGGCGCGCAAGGAGCGCGAGGAGCCGCGCAAGGCGGAGAGCAAGCCCAAGAAGGAGAAGGAACCCAAGAGGGAGAAGGAGAAGCCGAAGCCGGAGGAGAAGCCCCGGCCGGCCAAGCCGTCGCGCGGGCCGCTCGTGACCGGCGACTGGAGGAAGGTGCCGGCGTGGGCGATCGTGCTCGCCGCGCTGAGCCTGGTGATCGCGGTCACGCGCATCACCAACGCGACGCGCAGCAGCCGTCGCGAGCCGCCGCCACGAGCGGCCGACCTCGACGTGGCCTCGCTGCGCACCGACCTGATGCAGGTCGCGGCGAAGTTCCAGATCCGCGACGCGACCATCGAGGGCCGCACGCTCAGGCTGCTGGTCGACACGATCTGGCTCGATCGCTCCCCGAAGGAGCGCAAGGCCGACCTCGAGGCGATCAGCCTGCCGGTGATGGGGCGCAACTTCGCCGAGTTCGTGGTGATCGCGCCGGACGGCAGGCAGCTCGCGAGCTTCCACAAGGGCAAGTTCCAGGTCGCGGGGCTCGATTCGAGCGCGCCGCCGCCAGCCAAGGACGCCGAGCGCTAGGGCACGCTCTTCTCACTCCAGCCTGGGGATGGCCCGATGATGCGACGAACCGCGCTGGTCCTGGCCCCGCTCTCGCTCTCGCTCGTGCTCACCATCGCCCTCGCCTCCCCGTCCGCCGCCGCGCGCTCGCCGTCCGCGGACGCGCGCGCCGTCCTCGCCGCCGCCAAGCAGGCGATGGGCGGCGCGGCGTGGGACGAGGTGGTCGGCCTCCGCTCCCACGCCACCGTGAAGACCGCCGGGCTGGAGGGCACGATCGATCAGGTCGAGGACGTGAAGCGCGGCCGGCTGGTGTCGCGCTTCGCCCTCGGCCCGCTCACCGGCGCCACCGGCGACGACGGCACGACCGCGTGGGAGCAGGACGCGTCCGGCCAGTCGCACTCGGTGGACGCCGGCGACACGCGTCTGCGCGCCCTCAACGACCGCTACCTGCGCGCGCGCGGTTACTGGTACCCCGAGCGCTGGCCCGCGGTGATCGAGGCGCTCGGCTCGCGCACCGACGGCGAGCGCGCGTACGACGTCGTGAAGGTCACGCCCGAGGGGACGCGGCCGATCGAGCTGTGGTTCGACGGCGCCTCGCACCGCCTCGCGCGCACCGTCGAGAAGGCGGCGCTCGAGACGATCACCACCACCTTCGGCGACTACCAGGACATGGGGGGGCTCGCGATCGCGCGCGCGGTCGACGTCACCAACGGCGAGGCCGCCTACGACCAGCACCTGCGCATCGTCGAGATCGCGCGGGTCGAGACGCTCGACGACGCGGCCTTCGCGATGCCCGCGCCGCCGCCGCCCGACTACACGCTCGCCGACGGCGCGACCTCCACGGTGGTGCCGTTCGAGCTCTTGAACGGCCACATCTTCCTGAAGGTCATGCTCGACGGGAAAGGCCCGTTCTCCTTCATCTGCGACACCGGCGGCCAGAACATCCTCACCCCCGAGGTCGCGAAGACCCTCGGCCTCGAGGTGAAGGGCGCGCTGCAGGGGCGCGGCGTCGGCGAGAAGTCGGCGGACGTCGGCTTCGCCAAGATCCAGAGCCTCGGCGTGGGCGGCGTGACGCTCGCCAACCAGCTCTTCGCGGTGTTCGACCTCGGCGAGATCCAGCGCGTCTCGGGCGTGGCCCTCGACGGGCTGGTCGGCTACGAGGTCTTCAAGCGCTTCGTGGTGCGCATCGACTACGAGGCGAGCCGGCTCACGCTGACGGTGCCGTCGGCCTACCCCCCGAGCGGCGCGGGCGTGACGGTGCCGTTCACCTTCGACGGGACCCACCCGCAGGTGGACGGCTCGATCGACGGCGTACCCGGGCGCTTCACGATCGACACCGGCAGCCGCGCCTCGCTCGACCTGCTGCGGCCGTTCGCCGAGAAGCACGGCTTCGCCAGCAAGATCGGCAAGACCGTCGAGGCGCTGAGCGGCTGGGGCGTGGGCGGGCCGGTGCGCTCGCGGGTGGGACGCGGCCACGAGCTCAGGCTCGGCGACGCGGTGGTGAGCGCGCCGATCACCATGATCACCCTCAACGAGAAGGGCGGGCTCACGGACCCCTACATCGCCGGGAACGTCGGCTCGGGAGTGCTGGCGCGCTTCAACCTGACCTTCGACTACGGCAAGAAGACCATCGTCTTCGAGCCCAACTCCCGCTACGCGGCGCGCGACGTCTACGACCGCGCCGGGCTGTGGATGAACGCGAGCGACGACCGCGCGAGCTTCGCGGTGGTCGACGTGACCGCCGGCGGGCCGGCGGCGAAGGCGGGCGTCGAGAAGGGCGACGAGATCGTGGCGATCGACGGCAAGCCGGTCGCCGAGCTGCGCCTGCCCGACGTGCGGTGGCGGTTCCGCAGCGCGGACGTCGGCACCGCGGTGAAGCTCCGCATCGAGCGCGCCGGCGCCGAGCGCGAGCTCACGATCACCCTCGCCGATCAGGTGTAGGGGCGGGCGCGGGAGGGCTCGCGCCCTCCCCTACGTTCTCCGTCCGGGATCTACCCGCACAGCCCGCCGGTGTAGGGGCGACCGCCAGGTCGCCCGCGGCTGCGGCCACGTACCAGCGCTCGCACCGCGATAAATCGGGAGGGCTCGCGCCCTCCCCTACATTCTCCGTACGGGATCTACCCGCACAGCACGTCCATGTAGGGGCGACCGTCAGGTCGCCCGCGGTGTGCGGTCAGCCGCCGTCGGCGGGGATGGGGACGGTGTCGGTGTCGCGGCCGGAGCGCAGGATCGTGCCGGGGCGCGCGCCGGTGAGCTCGCCGCCGCGCACGATCTCGACGCCGTTCACCAGCACGTGGTCGATGCCGATCGCCTCGCCATAGAGCCGCGACGCCCCACCCGGCAGATCGGCGCGGGTGTGGAGTGGGCCGGGCGCGATGCGGTCGGGGTCGAGCACCACGACGTCGGCGTGCCAGCCCACCGCGAGCCGCCCGCGCTCCCGCAGCCCGTAGAACCGCGCGGGCCGGTCGGTGATCCCGTGGATCGCCTCCTCGAGGCCGATCAGCTTGCGCTCGCGCACGCACGGCCCGAGGAGCTGGGTCGGCAGGTTGAAGGTGTCGATCATGTCGAGGTGGGCGCCTGCGTCGGACGCTCCGATCAGTACCCGCGGGTCGCGCCACACCTCGCCGCGGATCCGCCAGCTCTCGTCGTCGTCGCCCGGCACCATCGGCGTGAACTGGGTGCGCAGGTCCTCGTCGAGGGCCAGGTCGAAGAGCACGTCGAACGGGTCGCGGCCGCGCTCCGCGGCCACCTCGCCCACCGTGCGTCCCTCCACGCTCTTCCCGCCCGGCGTGAAGGTCTCGACGATCCGCAGCAGGTCGGGTGTGAGCAGGAACGCGAACACGCCCGCCTCGGGCGAGGCGTAGCCGGCGCGCAGCCGCTCGCGCACGGCCGGATCGGCGAGGGCGCGCTTCTTCTGGTCGTGGCTGCCCGCCAGCACGGCGCCCCAGCCCGGCAGCGAGTCGAACACGAACCCCGACGTGAAGTTGATGCGCATGCGCATCACGTTGGGCAGCGTCAGCGCCACCACCCGCGC
>CAYMQR010000382.1:0-5354 GCA_964392195.1 uncultured bacterium
TGCTCGTCGACCCACCCGGGGCCGAGGTGGTGCTGCTCAGCTTCTCGTTCGACGGCTACGACAAGGAGACCTACGAGCGGAACCGCGTGAACGGGAAGTTCGAGAAGACCCTCGCGCACATCGAGGGCTTCCTCAGGCGGCGGAAGGAGCGGCGGCTGGAGAAGCCCTTCACGATCTTCCAGGTGATCGAGATGGAAGACATGAAGACCCCGGAGCAGCGCGCGAAGGGCGTCGCTCTCGAGGAGCGCCTGAGGGAGCTCGGTCTGGACAAGTTCTACCGCAAGCGCCTCCACAACTGGGCCGGGCACGTCACGGTGGAGGACGACGTCACGTGGGCCGAGGGAATGGGGCGAGGCTACGTGCCCTGCACGTTCCCGTGGTACGCGATGACGATCTTCTGGGACGGACGTGTCTCGCCGTGCCCTCAGGACTACTTCGAGGACATCATCCTCGGCGACTGCCGGACGCAGACGCTGCGCGAGATCTGGAATGGCGAGCCGATGCGCCGTCTCCGCGAGGAGATGGCGAGCCGCCGGTTCCCCGAGGGGCACCTCTGCCCGGGTTGCGACCGCCTGTGCCAGAAGGCGGTCGCCGGAGTCCCTGTCGGCAACCTGAAGCCGTTCCTCACCGAGAACCTGCTCGGCTACGAGTGGATCCGGTCGCTGGTCAAGAACTGACCGGCCCGGCGCCCTCCGCGGCCTCCGTCGCCGCCGCCTCGCCCTCCGATGCCTTCGGCCCGCGGATCGAGCGGAAGGCCGTCCTGAAGTCGAGCGCCTCGGGTACTCGCAGCCAGCGGGCAAAGACCACGTAGAGCGCGAGGCCCGCCAGCCCGAGCACGGCGCATTCGGAGAGCCGAGCGACCGTCAGGCCCGCCCCGCTGAGGCGACCGCCGATCGCGAGGTGGTCGAGCCACCGGGTGACGCCCGCGGCCGGCAACGAGATCACCAGCCCCATCGCTGCCGCGGCGGCCACCGTGCGGGTGTTCTGGAAGAGCAGCGAGCGCATGCCGAGCGCGCCGAGCTCCCCGCGCAACATCAGCAACAGCAACGGGAACGAGATCCAGAAGTTGAGCGAGAATGCCGCCGAGATCCCGGCGACGTCCCAGCCGAGACCGTCCGACATGGCCAGCCCGAGGCCTCCCATGATCGGCAACAGCACGAGGCCCATCACGGCGAGCAGGCGCGCCTTGCCGACCGACATGGCGAGCGAGGTCGGGAGCTGGTTGAGGGTCATGGCGAGGACCCACGGCGCGAGGCCGAGCATGGCCATGGCGGTGAGCCGGGTGCTCTCGGGCGTGAACGCGCCGCGCTCGAAGAGCGCCTGGACGATCGGCACCCGTAGCGCCATGAGCAACACCACGAACGGCAGCATCAGGAAGAACACCATCCGCACGAACGTCTGGAGCATCCACTTGAGCGTGTCGTGGTCGCCCTGCGCGACCTTCTCGGCCATCCGCGGGTAAAGCGGCGCCACGATCGCGCTGTTGACCAGCGCGGGCAGCACGATCAGCAGCTGGGTGCAGTAGCGGAACGCCGAGACGCGCCCCTCGCCGAGACGCGCGCAGACGGCGTACGCCACGCCGAAGCCGCCCAGCATGCAGACCGAGAAGATGACGATCGGACCGAGCCGCGCGACCGCGTCGCGGAGCTCCTGCTGCGTCCAGTCGACGCCGCGACGGTAGAGGTGCCGGTACGGCAGCAGCCGCATCGCGGGCAGCGCCGCCTGGACCACGTAGCCGCACGTCATCCCGATCGCCGCGCCGGCGATGCCGAGGCGTGGGCCGAGCACCACGACGCCGAGGATCAGCCCGACGTTCGAGATCATCGTGGAGAACGAGGTGCTGGTGTAGTGCTGGTAGGAGTAGAGGAGCGCCTCGACCAGTGCGAACACCACCCACAGCAGCAGGATCGGCGCGAGGATCCTCGTGAGCCGGCCGAATTCACGGATGGCGCCCGCCTCGTGACCGCTCGCGAAACGGAACCCGAGCGGCGCGAGCAGGGCGTACACCAGCACGACGCCGGCCGCCACGGCGACGACGAGGTTGGCGAAGCTCGAGGCAAGACGCCAGGCGCGCTCCTCGCCGCCGGCGACGCGGGTGCCGGCGAAGCTCGGGACGAACGCCAGGTTGAGGGCGCCGCGGGTGTGCTGGCCGAACATCACCGGCACGAGGGTGGCCCAGAACAGCAGGTCGGCTTCGTTGGTGGCGCCGAACTGCTTCGCCACCAGGATCCAGGAGTACGCGCCGATGACGATCGTGAGGATGCTGAAGGCGGCGATGAACGGCGACGCCTTGGCGATCTTCTGCGCCTTGACCTTCGGTTGCGGCGCGTTTTCGGTCACGCTCGCGCTCCATCGATGGGCGGGCTCGCCCGGCTGAGGTGAGGAAGCGGCCAAGCGTACCAAGGTCGCGACGCGATGCCGACCCGTCGCTGTGGACGTCGCCCGCCGCTGCACGTGGCTCAGCGGGGAGTGACCATGAGCACGGAGCGGGATGGCAAGCGGAGCGCAGGATTGGGCATACTTGTGCGTTCGACCAACCACCCGACCACCCGGGGCGCTCGATGACCGCGTTGCCTCCCTCGCTACCTCAGTCGCCGATCGTCCAGTTCTACCGGTGGGCGAAGACTCCCATCGCCTTCCTCGACGAGTGCCACCAGCGCCTCGGCGAGCCGTTCACGATCCGCTGGCCGGGCGCACCGCCGACGGTGGTCTTCTCGCACCCGGATCAGGTCAAGGAGATCCTCGCCGGCGACGGCAACGTGTTCTACGGCGGGGTTTCCAACGCGATCACCGGCCCGGTCGTCGGAAAGCAGTCGATCTTCCTCTCCGACGGTGACGTCCACACCTATCTTCGCCGCCTGGTCGCGCCGCCATTCACGGGCGCGCGGATGCGCGCCTACGGCGACGTGATGCGCGAGATCGCGGACGAAGCCGTGGCCCGCTGGCCGCGAGGCAAGCCGTTCCAGATCAACCCGGCGGTGCACGAGATCAGCCTCGACGTCGTGATGAGGACGATCTTCGGCGTCGAGAAGGGCGAGAACTTCGAGCGCCTGCGCAGCCTCTGCCTCCAGGTGATGAGCCGCTCGGAGTTCTTCCCGCTCATCCAGGCCAAGCTCGGCCTCTTCCGTCCCGTGCTCAGCCAGATCGACGCGATCCTGTACGCCGAGATCGCTCGATCGCGCGCCGAGGCCGCGCAGGGCATCGAACGCCAGGACGTCCTCCACCTCCTGGTGTCCGCCCGCGACGAGGCGGGGAAGCCGCTCTCCGATCAGGCGCTGCGCGACAACCTGGTCACGTTGCTGCTCGCGGGGCACGAGACGACCGCGACCACGCTCGCGTGGACGTTCTACCGCCTGACGAAGCACCCCGAGGTGCTGGAGAAAGCCCGCGAGGAGATCGCGCGCGTCGTCGGTAAGGGACCGGTCAAGCCCGACGACGTCGTCAAGCTCGAGTACCTCGAGGGAGTGATCAAGGAGACGCTGCGGCTCTTCCCGATCCTCCCGCTCATGGCGCGGGACCTCCAGGCACCCGCACGGATCGGCGACTGGGACTTGCCGAAGGACACCTGTGTGATCGCCTCGACCTACCTGACCCACCGTCGTCCCGACGTGTGGCCGGATCCGGAGCGGTTCGACCCGATGCGCTTCGTCGGGACCCGGGTGAGTCCGTATGCCTTCTACCCGTTCGGCGGCGGTACGCGGCTTTGCGTGGGGATGTCGTTCGCGTACTACGAGATGAAGATCGTGATCGCGCAGGCGCTGACCAAGATCGTGCCTCGACCCGTGCCGGGCTTCGAGCCGCGGGTGATCCGCACCTCGACGGTGCTGGCGCCGTCGGACGGCATGCCGGTGATCCTGGAAGCCGCCTGAGCTAGCTCGCCTTCGGCTGAGCGAGCGGCGCCTGGCGCCGCTTGAACCACACGTTGCGGAGCACCATGCAGGGGTGCTCGATGAACAGGTACATCGGCACGGCCGACATCGCGCAGATGGCGATGAACGGCAGGATCCACGCGAGCACCCCCGCGGGCGTGTCCGGTACCTGGAGCCCGAACGGGTGGTGGGCGTTCACGTAACGGTAGACGAGCGCGATCACCGTCAGGTGCAGCAGGTACGTCGAGTACGACACCTGCGCAAGGATGTAGAGCAGGCGAGTGGAGAGCAGCCGGTCCACGACGCGCCAGAAGAGCGGCTTCACCGGCTCGATCACGTTCATCACGACCCAGCAGATGAGCGACCCGATCAGGTAGTGGTGAGCGGAGCGGATCGCCACCTCTCGAGCGCCGAGGAAGAGCCCGGTCTTCTTCCACACCACGACGCCGACGACGAACACGACGGGTCCAAGGAAGAGCCAGCGCGTGAACCGCTTGCGCGCCGCGGTGTCCTTCACGAACAGGTGGTAGTAGGCGCAGATCACGCCGAGCAGGATGCTGCCGTAGCGGGTGTGGCTCTTCACGAACATCGCGTTCTGCACGTCCGAGTGCGGCAGCACCAGGACCGCGACGATCGCGCGGACCACGAAGGCGAGCGCGAACACCGCGAAGAAGGTCTTGAGCACGGGCCAGCCGCGCTTGAACACGAACATCAGGAACAGCGGGAACGTGATGTAGAACTGCTCCTCGATCGCGAGCGTCCACGACCAGCCCATGAACTGCCTGTCCCAGGGCAGGAAATTGTTGAAGTAGAGGAGGTTGGCGCCCCAGTTCGGGATGTGGAGGTCGATCTGCCAGTCGACTCCGAGGATGTGGTTGAAGTCGAGGATCGCCGGCTTCACCTGGGACGGCTCGGCCAGGAAAAGGATGAACATCGCGGGGTAGTAGGCCGGCAGGAGCCGCAGCGCCCGTCGCGCGTAGAAGCGCGGCAGAGCGATGTCGCCGTAGCGGCGCTTCTCCGAGAGCAGCAGCTGGGCGATCAGGAAGCCGCTCATCACGAAGAACACGTCGAGCGCGTAGTGGGCCGCGAGCGTGACCGGCATCAGGATGCCGGCGCTCTCGATCGCCTGGTACCGCGCGGGGTCGATGTAGAGCTGCGCGGCGTACGCCGTGTGGTACGCGATGATCCAGATGACCGAGAACGCGCGCAGCCCGTCGAGCGCGCCGATCTGGACCGACGAGGGAGTGGTGAGCGCACGGAACCCGCGCTGGAGCGAGAAGGCGTCCTTGACCGTCAGGTCGGGATGGGCGGGCGCCGTGGTCGGGGCTGCTGCGGGTGCGCTCATTCGGGGCTCGTCGGTGGGTGGGCGTTTCGAGGGCGCGCAAGCTTATCAAATGGCTCCGCTGCGGGGATGGGCGCCGTCAGGCGAACGGCCGTGGCTCGTCTCCACCCCGGCCGCGACGGTATGCTGAGGGGATGACGGAT
>CAYMQR010000383.1:0-5347 GCA_964392195.1 uncultured bacterium
ACCCGCGCGGATTCACTCCGCGCGGGCGGGGGGCTGGAACAGCCCCCCGCAGAAACTCAGCTCGGACGACCCCACAGGAAGCCCTGGCCGAGCTGGACTCCGACCTCGCGCAGCATCACGAGGTCGTGCTCGTGCTCGATGCCTTCGGCGACGAGCTCGGCGCCGAGGGCGTCGACGGCCTTCACCAGGCGCCGCAGCGAGCGCTCCTTACCGGGGTCGTGGGAGATGCCGGTCACGTACTTGGGGTCGATCTTCACCACGTCCGGCTCGAGCAACAGCAGCGCCTCGAGGGAGCTGCGCCCGAAGCCGACGTCGTCCATCGCCACCTTGATGCCGGCGTCGCGGAACTGCTGCACCTGGTGGCGCAGCACCGCCGGGTCGCTGATGAACTGCTGCTCGCTGATCTCGACGCAGAACGAATAGCGGTCCATGGTGGTCGGGAAGAGCGTCAGCAACCGCTCGGGAGGCGTGTCGAGGAGCGTGGACGGGAACAGGTTCACGTGGAACCGCAGGCTGCGGTCCATGCTCTTGGTGGCGGCGATGCAGGTCTTCAGGCAGCGCAGGTCGATGATCGTGAGGATGTTGCTTTCCAGGCACACCCGGAAGAAGTCGCCCGGCATCTCGAAGGGCCCGGTGGGCCCACGAGTCAGGAACTCGTAGCCCGCCAGGCTGCCGTCCGAGAGGTTGAAGATCGGCTGCGACACCGCGCGGAAGCAGTCCTCCTGGCGCAGCAGGTCGCGGACGTCGGAATAGTGGCTGCCGTTGATGCCGCCGCGCGCGACCTCGGTGGTCGAGACGCGGTTCTTGCCCGAGACCTTGCTGTCCTTGATGGCGAGGCGGGTGAGGGTCAGCACCTCCTCGATCGAGCAGATCTCGTAGGGCAGCAGCGCCACGCCCAGGCTCGCGGTGACGCGGATCGGCTCGGAGAACACCACCAGCGGGTCCTCGGAGACCGCGAGCCGCACCCGCTCGGCCACCTTGAGCGCCTCGGCCCAGCGGGTCTCGGGGAGCAGGATCAGGAACTCGTCGCCGCCCACCCGCGCCACGTGGTCGGAGGGGCGAAGCGAGGCCTCGAGGCGCTTCGCGACCTCGCTCAGCACCACGTCGCCGACGGCGTGGCCGAGGCGGTCGTTGACGCGCTTGAAGTCGTCGCAGTCGAGGAGCGCCGCGACCAGCGGCGCGCCGCTGCGCTGGGCCCGGTTCACCTCGCTCGCCAGCACCCGCTCGAGCCCGCGCCGGTTCAGGAGCTCGGTGAGCGGGTCGAGGCTGGCGAGCCGCTCGAGGCGCGCGTTGGCGGTCTCGAGCTGCGCCGTGAGCGCCTCGAGATCCACCAGGCGGCGCTTCTCCTCGCCGACGCGAGTGTCCATCTCGCGCTGCTTGGCACGCACGAACTCCTCGAAGGTCGAGACCAGGAAGTCGAGGATCTGCTCCTTGTGGGCGGAGATGTTGAAGCGCCGCCCCATGAACACGATGTCGATGCCGACCTTGATGCTCGGCGCTTCGCGGATCACGTGGCTCGACAGGATGTGGCGGATACGCCGCACCAGGTAGGTGCCCTCGTAGGGCTTGGTGATGAAGTTGTCGGCGCCGCACTCGAGCCCGCGGATGATGTCGCCGGCGTCGTGGAGCACGGTGAGGAGGATCACCGGCGTGCCGCGGCGCTCGGGGTGGTCCTTGATGGCGCGGCACAGCTCGTAGCCGGTCAGCCCCGGCATGAGCACGTCGCTCAGCACCATGTCGTACGGTGCTTGCGACTCGCTGAACATGTGCCACGCGCGCTCGCCGTCCGGCGCGTGGTCGACGACGAACCCCTCGGACTCGAGGATCGAGCGGAGCTGCTCCGCCTGCGTGGGGCTGTCCTCCGCGATCAACACACGGGTCATCCACTCCTCCGGTAGGGCGACGGGGGTCGCGCGGGCTCGCCCGCATTATCGACTGATTCGAGCCCGTGGGTCATGCCGCCCGCACTCCGTCGCGGGGGAGCAGGCGCTCCACCGCGTCGACCAGCTCCTGGGGACGGAATGCGGCGATGTCGCGGACCAGCTCCACGATCGGGATCGGCGCTTCGTGGCCGCGAGCGGCGTCGTGGACCGCGGACCAGCCGCCGGCGGCGCCCTCGAGCGCGGCCGACTCGGTCACCACCAGCGCGGCGCCGCGCGTGGCCACGATCTGGCGCGCCTCCTCCGGCGTGGCGGCGAGCGCCACCCGGTACGCCGCGCGCTCGAGCAGCCGCCGCAGCAGCTCGCGCGTGCCGGCGCCGGTGCTCGCCACCAGCACCCGCGGTGGCTCGGTGCCCGGCGCGGGCAGCGCGGTGGCGGGCGTCGCGCCGGCCTCGGGCCACGTGGCGTCGCGCGCGCGCGCGACGATCTCGGCGGGGTCCAGCACCACCACGGCGGCGCCGCTCGCGTCCGTGAACGTGCCGAGGCGGTGGTCGCGCGCGCCGCCATGGGCTGGCGCTCGCTCGAACGAAGCGCGCTCCAGCGCGCCCACGCCCTCCACCGCGACCACCGCCTGCGCCGAGTCGGTGACGAGGACCACGCCGAGAGGCCGCGCGGTGGGCGTGATCGGGCTCGCCGCCGAGCCCGGCTCGGCGAGGAGATCGAGCGGCACCACCGGCAGCGAGCGCTCGCCGACCATGCGGTAGACCCGCCCGCCGAGGGCGCGCAGCTCGCTCGGCGCCATGCGCACCACCGCCTCGACGGCGCGGATCGGCAGCGCGTACGCGCGCCCGCCGGAGGTCACCCGCAACACCGCCTGGCGCAATCCGGGGCGCGCCAGCCGGACCTGGAAGCGTGTGCCGAGGCCGGGGCGGAACGACATCGAGAGCTCGCCGTCGAGCTCGTCGACCCGCGAGCGGACCGCGTCGAGGCCGGTGCCGCGCCCGGAGACGGTGCTGACCCGCGCCGCGGTCGTGAAGCCAGGGCGGCACAGCAGCCGGAGCAGGTCGTCCGGAGTGGTCGGCTGGGGCTGGCCGAGGCGCGCGGCCGCCGCCTGCACGGCCGCGACGTCGAGGCCGCGGCCGTCGTCCATGACCGCGATCGAGACGTCGTTGTCGTCGGCGCGGCACGCGAGCACCACCCGCGCCGGCGACGGCTTGCCCGCGGCGCGGCGCTCGGCGGGCGTCTCGATGCCGTGGTCGATGGCGTTGCGGATCAGGTGGCGGAGCGGGTCCTTGAGGGCGGTCGCGAGCGCGCGGTCGAGCTCGACCTCGCCGCCCTCGACGCCGAGCGCCACGTCCTTGCCGGTGGACGCGGCGAGGTCCTGCACCATCTTCTCGAAGCCGTCGCACACTTCCCGGAACGGCGCCTCGGTGGGCGGTCGCGCCGGGACGGCGTCCCGCGACGCCGAGCCCCTGGCCGCGGCCGCGCTCGGTATCACCGGCGGCGGCGCGACGGTGCGCGCGCCGCGCGCCGCGTCCTGCAGGCGCGGCATGATCCGCTCGAGCGGCGAGCCGGTGAGCGGCGCCGTCTGGGTGAGGCGGGTGTGCGCGTCGGCGAGGGCGTCGACGGTATCGTAGAGCAGCTTGAAGAGCGCGCCGCGCTCGCTCTCGGCGCTGCCGCGCGCCGCCAGCAGCACCTCCTCGAAGAGGTGGCAGGCGGTCTCCACGACGTGGGCGCGCACCGCCTGCGACGCGCCCTTGAGGCTGTGGGTGGTGCGGCACAGCGTGTCGAAGCGGGCGCCGTCGTCGGCGGCCGGCGCGCCACGCTCGATCGTGGCGAGCTCGCGATTGCACGTCGCGACGTGCTCCGCCATCTCCGCGAGGTAGGTCTCCATGAGGCGCGCGCCCACTCCGCCGCCGTTCACGGTTCGCTCCGGCGCCGCGTCGCGAGGACGCGGCGGTGCGGCCTACTTCGGGCTTCCCAGCAGCAGCGCCTCGAGGCGCTCGCCGAGGGCGCGCAGCTCGCCGGCGATGACCTCGGCGTGCTCCAGCGTGGGGTCGGACGCGCCGACGATCGCGCGCGCGCCGGGGTCGGCGCTCGCTGCGGCAGGCGCTGGAGCGGCCGCCGCGGGCTCGGGTGGAGCGGCGCCGAGAGGCCCGCTTCCCAGGCTCGCGGCGCGGCGCTGGAGCGCGTCGGCCGCGAGCACGCCGCGGCCGATCTCCTGGCGGATGTCGGCGGCGAGCGGCGCGAGTTCCTGCGTGGCGCGGATCCAGCCGACCACCTGGTCGCGGATCTCGCTCGCCGAGCGCGCGACTCCGCGGCTACCGGGATCGGAACGGGTGGCGTCGAGCGCTGCATTCAGGGCCAGGATGTCGATGCGCTCGGCGATCTCGCGGGCCGCGCCGAGGCGCCGGTCGAGCTGATCGGCGACGTCGACGACCGCGAGGAGCCGCGTGGCGACCACGCTCGCCTCCTCGACGAGGAGCTCCAGAGCGCGTCGCGCATCGGGCCGCGCGGCGCGCGGCCCGTGCTCAGGGACGGAGGGCGAGGGGCTCTGCGCGGAAGGGGCAGGCGCCGCGGGAGCATCCGTGCCGGGCGCGGCGAAGCCGCGCAGGTTGTCCTCGATCCGGAGGCTCGCTCCGGCGATCGAGCGCACCGCGTCCGCGATCCCGCCGAACGCCCGGTCGACGTGGGCGCGGCGTGTTCGTTCGAGCTCGAGGAGCTCGCGCAGGCTGAGGGCCATGGGTAGGGTTCGATTCCCGGCACCGCGTTCCGGCGCCCCCCCGGGCGTCGCGCGGTACATCCAGAAAATCGTACCATCGGCGCGCCTGGCCCCGCACGGTTCAAGCGACCGAGCGCCGCGCCTCGCGGGTTTCGGTGGCGCGCGAGTCCTTCGCCAGGTGGCGGCGCAGCTCCTGCTCCACCATGCCGATCTCGACCACCATCCGCATCACGCCCTGGCCCGGCTCACGCAGCGCGCTCCACAACCGCTCGGGGTCGCGGACCACGAACACTTCCCTGGATTTCGGCGGGACGATGAGCTTGGCCTCGGCGAGCGGCGACTCCATGCCATGGCCCTGGAGGTACTTGACCACCGCGCGGATGCTCTGCAGCGAGATGCCCTGTTTGCGCAGCTCGTGGGCGGTGCGCAGCGCCACCAGGTCGCGGAAGGAGTAGATCCGGCCTCGGCCCTTGCCGGCGCCACGCGCGGTGGCGACGCTCGGGCGCAGGAAGCCGCTGCGGTCCCAGTACGCGAGGGTCGCGTACTTGAGGCCCGCCAAGGCTGCGGCCTCGCCGGCGCTGAAGCCCGACTTCTCGTTGGATTGCCGGGGGTTACGAGCGCCCACCGACTGCCTTGCGTGACGCTTCGGCATGGCTCGCCTCCTTCCCTGCTGGCTGTTGTCGTGAATGGATTCACTTCATGATAAGCGATCCGGCCCCCTGGCACAACGACGGTTTTCGGCGGT
>CAYMQR010000384.1:0-5332 GCA_964392195.1 uncultured bacterium
GGAGCTCTACGCGGAGGCGATCGAGGGCGCGGAGCGCGCGCTCCACACTCGCCGCGCGGCGATCCTGCTCCTCGACGCCGAGGGCGTCATGCGCTTCCAGGCCTGGCAGGGCCTCTCGGAGCGCTACCGCGCCGCGGTCGAGGGCCACTCGCCGTGGGCCCGCGCCGACCGCAGTCCCGCGCCGGTGGTGGTCGACGACGCCGAGAACGACGAGCGGCTCGCGAGCCTGCGCGACGCGATCCGCGAGGAGGGCATCCGCTCGCTGGTGTTCGTGCCGATCGCGTACCGCGGCGAGCTGCTCGGCAAGTTCACGATCTACTACGGCGCCCGCAACCGCGTGACCGACGAGGAGCTGCTGCTGTTCCAGACCATCGCCAGCCACATCGCGTCGGCGCTGGCGCGGGCGCGCGCCGACGAGGCGCTACGCACCTCCGAGGAGCGTTTCCGCCAGCTCGCCGAGAACATCGACGCGGTGTTCTGGATCTCCGACGTCGCCGAGCCCCGGCTGCTCTACGTGAGCTCCGCGTACGAGCGCATCTGGGGGCGCGACGTGCCGCAGCTCGACCGCGAGCCGCTCGCCGCCCTCGAGGCGGTCCACCCCGACGACCGCAAGAGCGTGCTGCGGATGCACTTCCAGGTGGCGAAGGGCGAGGTGGCGCAGCTCGAGTACCGGGTGGTGCGGCCGGACGGCTCGCTGCGCTGGGTGCGCGGCCGCGCGTTCCCGGTCCGCGACGAGCGCGGCGAGGTCTACCGGGTGGCGGGCATCACCGAGGACGTGACCCGCCTCAAGCAGCTCGAGGAGCAGCTCGTGCAGAGCGAGCGGCTGTCGGCGGCCGGCATCCTGGTGGGCGGGATCGCGCACCAGCTCAACAACCCGCTCACCGGCGTGCTGGGCTTCGCGCAGCTCCTGCTGCGCAACGCGGCGGTCGAGGGGAAGGTGCGGACCTCGGTCGAGCGCATCCACGAGGAGGCGCTGCGCGCCAAGCAGATCGTCGCCAGCCTGCTGGCGTTCGCGCGCCACCGGCGGCCGCGCCTCGAGCCGATCGACCTCAACGTGGTGCTGAGCGGCACGGTGGAGGGCGCGCTCGACGAGCTCAACCGCGCCGGCATCACGGTGGAGACGTCGCTCGCGCCGGACCTGCCGATCACGGCCGCCGACCGCCTCCAGCTCCGCCAGGTCTTCACCAGCCTGATCGAGCACGCGGCGGCGGCGATGAGCGGCGCGAACGGAGCCGAGGGCCGGCGGCTCAGGATCTCGACCTCGCGCAACGAGCGCGACCGGCTCGAGATCCGCATCGCCGACAACGGCCCGGGAGTGCCGGCCGAGCTGCGCCGCAAGATCTTCGATCCACCGGTCGGCGAGGCCGACGAGGCGGGGGGCGGGATGTGGGGGCTCTCGATGGCGTTCGCGGTGGTGCAGGACCACCACGGCGAGATGTTCGTGACCGAGAGCGAGCCGCCGCCGGGGGCGACGTTCGTGATCGAGCTGCCGGTGCGGACCGACGCGGGCCCGGTGCTGTCACCCGCGTCATGAGCGCGCCGGCGATGCGCCAGCGGCTGGCGGCGGTCGCGCTCGCGGCGCTCGCCGGGTGCTCGGACGGCGGCGCCGGCGGCGGCGCGGCGGGTACGCGGGTCGCGCGGGTCGCGCTCGTGGCGTCCGCCGCGACGAGCGCGGGCGAGCAGCGCGCCACCGAGCGCGCGCGGGCGCTGCTCGCGTCCGCCACCGGTGAGACGGTGCCCGTGGTCGGGAGCGCGGCCGACGCGCCCGACGGCACCGAGCTGGTGATCGTGCTCCGCGCGGGTGAGCTCGCGGACCGCGTCCTCGGCGCGACCGCCGACGACCTCGCGCCGGGTGGCTACGCGCTCGCGCGCGGCGACGACGGCGGGCGCGCCGTGATCGCGGCGCGCGGTGGCGACTCGCTGGGCGCCGCCTACGCGACCTACGCCGCGCTCGAGGCGCTCGGCTTCGGCTTCTTCCACCCCGAGCAGACCTTCGTGCCGGACGCGCTGGTGGTGCCCGAGGTCCTGGCCGAGGTGCACGCGCCCACCTACCCGTGGCGCGGGTTTCACCTCCACACCATGCACCCCATCGAGCTGATGGACTCGTTCCTCGTCGAGGGCGAGGACCACCTCGCCGAGGCCGAGCGCTACCTCGACTGGCTGGTCGCCAACCGCCAGACCTACGTGCAGTGGGTGCTGCAGGACACCGTCGACATCGACGCGTTCCTGCGCCACGCGGGCCGGATCGTGTCGGCGGCGCACCTGCGCGGGTTGAAGGTCGGCATCGACACGCCGTTCCAGTTCATCCAGCAGAACGGCTGGGTGCTGATCCCGGACGGCAAGAGCCCCGCCGAGCCGCAGATCGAGGAGCGCGTCGCGACGCTCATGCGGGTGCCGTGGGACGTGATCAACGTCGAGCTCGGCAACGCCGAGTTCCTGCCCAGCGACGACCAGGCGACGTTCGACTGGCTGAACTTCACCGCCGAGCTGCTCGACTCGCGCTACGGCGTCGAGCTGCTCGCCAAGGTCCACTGCACGAGCGGCCAGACCGCGCCCAACTTCGGCGACATCAACTTCAACTTCCTGCCCGGCCTCGCCGACCCGCGCGTCGGGGTGATGCCGCACACGGTGCAGTTCTACGACCTGTTCCGGGTGGCGCCGACCTACGACAACGAGGACTTCTCGGCGATGCGCGAGTTCCTGCTCGGCGAGATCGGCGAGCGCCGCGTGCTGTATTACCCCGAGACCGCCTACTGGGTGACGTTCGACGTCGACGTGCCGCTCTACCTGCCGCACTACGCGTTCGCCCGCTGGAACGACCTGAACCGGCTCGCCGACTCGGGGATGGACGGGCAGATCGACTTCTCGAGCGGCTTCGAGTGGGGGTACTGGCTCCACGACTGGATGACCGCCTCGTCGGTCTACGACGCGCGCGAGGACTGGCGCGCCAAGCTCGCGCGGTTCACCCGCATCTTCGGTCGTCGGGCCGGCGCGATGCAGGACCTGCTCGCGCGGATCGTCGACCAGCAGGGGCGCGACCTGCTCGAGCGCAACGACGTCGCCGAGCTGATCGGCTGGGACAGCGCCGACGACATCGGCCACTTCATCGCCAGGACCGAGTTCCAGCCGGTGCGGCGCCTCCCCGAGGAGGTGCGCAAGCTCGACGGCGACGGGCTCGCCGCCTACGAGGCCGACGTGATCGCGCGGCTCACCGAGCTCGAGTCGACCTACGCGGGGTTCGTCGCGGAGCTGGGGCGGCTCGCGAGTGGCGTCCCGCCGGCGGCGCGGCCCTGGTACGACGAGCTCGCCGACGCGCTCGCCATCACCCACCTCCGCATCCGCCACGTGCTGCTCCTCGACCGCGGGTTGGTGGCGGTGCGGCGCGGCGAGCTCGGCCTCGACCCCCGCGGCGCCGACGCCGCGCGCCAGCTGTGGCTCGAGGCGCAGGACGCGCGTCACCAGGGCGAGCCGATCGTGGCGCGCCGTGAAGCCGCTTACCGCTTCCCGGCCGAGCGCATCGCGCGGCGCCGCGAGAACCCCACCTCGTACGAGTTCGGCTACCTGTACACGGTGTGGGATCTCTACTATTGGAAGCGCGACGAAGCGCGCGCCTTCCCGCCGAGCTTCTGCATCTGCGACGGCAACCTGGTGAACCTCGTCGACAACCTCCTCGGTGAGGGAGGCCTCGGGAACCTGCTCGAGTCGCTGCCGCCGCTCGCGGGTTGTCTCGACACCTGCGCGCACCCCGTCGATCAGCTCGCCGAGCCGGTGGTCCCCGCGTCCTGAGCCGGGCTCGCCCGTTTCCCGCCGCATCGCCCTGGAGCCGCGCGATGAAGAACTTCCATCCGTACTACCTCGCGGGGAAGCCGGTCCTCGCCAACGAGGACCTGGTCGTCACCAACAAGTTCACGGGCGAGATCGCGTCGCGCGTGGCGCTCGCCGACGCCGCCGCGATCGACGCGGCGATCGGCGCCGCCACCGCCGCCGCGGCTCCCTTCCGGCGCTGGCCCGCTCACCGCCGCCAGGCGGTGCTCGAGCGGGTGGTGAAGGGGATCACCGACCGCCGCGAGGACCTCGCGCGCACCCTCGCCATCGAGGCGGGAAAGCCGATGCGCGACGCGCGCGGCGAGGTCGTCCGCGCGATCGACACCTTCCGGATCTCGGCCGAAGAGGCGACGCGCATCCACGGCGACTACCTGCCGCTCGACATCGGTCCGCGCAGCGAGGGCGTCGAGGGCATCGTCAAGCGCGTGCCGGTGGGGCCGGTGGCGCTGATCGCGCCGTTCAACTTCCCGCTCAACCTGGTGGCACACAAGGTCGGGCCGGCGCTCGCGGCGGGCTGCCCGTTCGTGCTCAAGCCCGCCTCCGCGACTCCCATCTCCGCGCTGATCCTCGGCGAGATCCTCGCCGAGACCGACCTGCCCGAGGGCGTGGTCAACATCTTGCCGGCGAGCCGCGCCGCCGCCGACAAGCTGGTCGAGGACGACCGCCTGAAGGCGCTCTCGTTCACCGGCTCCGCCGAGGTGGGATGGGCGCTCAAGGCGCGCGCCCGCAAGAAGAAGGTGGTGCTCGAGCTGGGCGGCAACGCCGCGTGCGTCGTGGACGAGAGCGCCGACCTCGACTCGGCCGCGGACCGGATCGTGTTCGGCGCCTATTACCAGGCGGGCCAGAGCTGCATCAGCGTGCAGCGCATCCTCGCCCACCGCGCGGTGTACGACGGTCTGCGCGAGCGGCTGGTGGCGCGCATCGGCCAGCTCAAGGCCGGCGACCCGCTCGCCGACGACACCTTCCTCGGCCCGCTCATCACCGAGGGCGACGCGCTGCGGGTGGAGGCGTGGATCGGCGAGGCGGTGGCCGCGGGCGCCAAGGTGTGCGCCGGCGGCAACCGCGACGGCCGCACCGTGGAGGCGACGCTGGTCGAGAACGTGCCGCGCGCCGCGAAGCTGAGCTGCCAGGAGGTGTTCGGTCCGGTGGCGACGATCGAGCCGTTCGTCACCTTCGACGACGCGCTCGCCGCGGTGAACCAGAGCGACTTCGGTCTCCAGGCGGGCGTGTTCACCCGCGACCTGCACCACGCGTTCCGCGCCTGGAACGAGCTCGAGGTGGGGGGCGTGATCGTCAACGACGTACCGTCGTTCCGCGTCGACAGCATGCCGTACGGCGGCGTGAAGGACTCGGGCCTCGGCCGCGAGGGCGTGCGCTACGCCATCGAGGACCTGACCGAGCCGCGGCTCTTGGTGCTCAACAAGGTCGGCCGCTGACGCGCACGCGCGGCTTCGGCCGCGAAGGATCGCGGCCCTCCAGCCCTTCGATCCCGGTCCGGAGGGGCACG
>CAYMQR010000385.1:0-1486 GCA_964392195.1 uncultured bacterium
GCGCTCTGCGAGGCGCTGCACGTCGGCGGCGCGCTCGCGCAGCGGCGGCAGGTGCATCGGCACCACGGCGAGCCGGTAGTAGAGGTCGCTGCGGAAGCGGCCCTCGCGCACCGCGGCGGCCAGGTCGCGGTTGGTCGCGGCGATGATGCGGACGTCGACGCGCACCGTGTGGTTGGCGCCGATCGGCTCGAACTCCTGCTCCTGCAGCACGCGCAGCAGCTTGACCTGGGTCTCGAGCGGCAGCTCGCCCACCTCGTCCAGGAAGAGCGTGCCGCCGTCGGCGAGCTTGAAGCGCCCATCGCGGGCGGTGAGGGCGCCGGTGAAGGCCCCCTTCACGTGGCCGAAGAGCTCGCTCTCGACGAGCCCGGCGCTGATCGCGCCGCAGTTCACCTTGACGAGCGCGCGCCCCTTGCGCGGGCTCTTGTCGTGGAGCGCGCGCGCGATCAGCTCCTTGCCGGTGCCGGTCTCGCCGGTGACGAGCACCGTCGCGTCGGTGGGCGCCACCTGGTCGACCTGGCCGAGCAGCTCGACCAGCGAGCCGCTCGCGCCGACGATCTCGTCGAAGCCGTGCTCGGCGCGGATCTCCTCCTGCAGATACGTGTTCTGCGCCTCGAGCCGCGCCTTCTCCTCGCTCATCTGCACGGTCTCGGTGACGTCCAGGAACATCGTGCGCGTGAAGGTGCCGCTCGGGTCGGGGCGCGACCACCACTGGATGAAGATCGGCCGCGCGTCGTCCTTGCGCCGGAGCTCGAGGACCACGCCGCCGGTGTCGGTGCCGCGCCCGATCGACTCGAGCGCCTGCTGGACGCGGCGCTGCGCCTCGGGCGTGTCGGGCACCAGGTCCTTGCCGTAGGTGCCGGCCACCTGGTCCGCGGTGATGCCGAGGATCCGCATCGCCGTGCGGTTGGCGCGGATGAAGCGTGTGTCGAGCCCCTCGTGCACGTACGCGATCGGCGCCTCGTCGAAGAGATCGCGGAAGCGCTCCTCGCTGTCGGCCAGGCGCGCCGCGCTGGTGCGCGCCGCGAGGCGCATCTCGAGCTGGAGGATCACCAGGTCGGCGAGCCGCGCGAGCAGCTCCGCGTGCGCGGGCGCGAGCTCGCGGGGACGCGTGTCGATCAGGCACAGCGTGCCGATCGAGAGGCCCTCCGGCGTGGTGAGCGGCGCGCCGGCGTAGAAGCGCAGGCCGAAGTCGCCGGTGACGAGGGGGTGCCGGCACGCGCACGGGTCGTCGGGGGCGTCGCGCACCACGTGCACCGACGAGCCGAGGATCGCGGTCGCGCACAGCCCCGGGTCGCGTGAGATCTGCGGAGCGTCGCAGCCGAGGCGCGCCTTGAACCAGATGCGCTCGGCGTCGACCAGGCTGATGAGCGCGACCGGCGCGTCGAAGAGCTTGGCGGCGATCCCGACGATCGCGTCGAAGGCCGCCTCGGGCGCGGTGTCGAGGACCTCGTAGCGCGCCAGCGCGGCGAGCCGACGTTCCTCTTGC
>CAYMQR010000385.1:1586-5323 GCA_964392195.1 uncultured bacterium
CCCGGCACCAGCTTCCCTCGCAGCCAGCGCTGGGCCGGCATCTCCAGGAACCGGAAGCTGGCTCGCGACAGGATCAGCAGCGCCGCGAAGAACGCGACCAGCGTGAGCGGCGAATAGAACACGTCGCGCGAGATCCCGAGCCACGTGGTCAGGCCCACGACCGCGAGCTGGAGCGGGAAATGGAGCAGGTACGAGGAATACGAGACGTCGCCCAGGCTGCCGAGCCTCGGGCCCGGGCCGGCGCCCGCGCTCTCGAGCGTCGCCAGCGTCAGGATCGTCACGGGGAACACCCCGAGCGTCGAGATCCAGAACAGGTTCCAGTGGCGGTGCAGCGCCACACCCGCGAGCGCCCAGGCCGCGACCGTGAGCGCCACGAGCGGCCGCGCGGCCGACCCGGCGCGCCCCGCGCGGACCAGGCGGTCGTGGAGAAGCTGGACGAAGCCGCCGAGGAAGAACGAGCCGAAGCCGGAGCCGAGCGCCGGGTTGACCTTCTGGATCGCCAGGTGGCCGAACACCGAGAGCGCGCCGAGCATCACGAAGCCGCACGACGTCAGCCGGCACAGCACGAAGAAGACCGCGTAGAGGAGCACCTCGATGGACACCGACCAGGCCGGTGCGTTGAACGAGTAGCCACGCTCGAAGCCCCACGACGACGCGAAGGCGAGGTTGAGGCCGAAGTGCCGCAGGTCGTTCCAGCCGTAGACGAAGTCGGACCCGGTGAAGCGCCGGAACCCGGCCTGCGCCGCGGCCACGGCGAGCAGGGTCACGAGGTGGAGCGGGTAGAGCCGCGAGAACCGCAGCGCGGCGAACGTCGACGGCGAGACGCGCCTCTCCCGGATCGGCGCGGAGTAGAGCCAGAAGAAGATGAAGCCCGAGAGCAGGAAGAAGAGGTCGACGGCGAGCCAGCCCTTCGCGTACAGGGGATGGAAGATCGCGTCGAGCGGGAACCGCGACTCGACGTGGAGGCCGGGGCCGGTTCCCACGTAGAAGAAGTGGCTCCAGTGCCAGAACACCACGGTCAGCGCCGCGATCCCGCGCAGCGCGTCGAGCGAGTGCAGGCGCTCGGCGGGCGCAGCGGCGGCGAGGGGCGCGAGCCGCGTGGGGGCGGGGATCGTATCGTTCATCGGACGTGCCCGCGGCGGCGGTGCGGCGCGGGCCGAGACTACCACTCGCCCCTCGATCGCGGGCACGCCACGGCGCGCCGCGCGTCCGGCCCGGACACGCCATCGGGCGCGGATAGGTGCGGCGCGCTCGTGAGAGAGCAGCGCGCACCCGTGAGCCCCTCGGGTTAGGCTTCGAGGATGGACGACGCGAAGGACGACGGGCCCGTGCTCGAGCCGGACGACGGGCCGGTGCTCGAGCCGGAGGTGCTGCCGCCGGAGGGGGCGCGCCCCGCCGACGCCGTGCAGGCGCGGCTCAAGCTCGCGCGCAGCCTGCTGGTCGTCGACGCGCTCAACCTGGTGCTACGCGGCCCGCTCGCGCTCAAGCTCGGCTTCCCGCTCGGCGCGCTGGCGACGTTCGTGGTGCTCAAGCGGCTCGGCTGGCGCGGGCGGCGCCTCACCACCGCCACGATCCTGGGCGGGCTCTACGTCATGACGCCCGACCCGGGGATCGTGCCGATGGCGGCGATCGCGGGCCTGGTGACCCCGCTCGGCGGACCGCCGGTGCCGCGCGGACCGCAGGGCTGATGCTCCGTTCCCGTATTGACCGACCGACCGGTCGGTTGCGAACATGATCGCGACACGCGGTCCACGACCGAGGAGGACGGAATGGGGCTGGTGAGCAGCGTCTCGCGTCGCTTGATGCCGTTCGGTGTTCCGCTCCGCACCCAGTTCCCGCCCGACCACCTCCTCGACAGCCGCCCCCTCGAGAAGCTCACCGTCGAGCAGCTCGAGGCGCGCACCCACCGCCTCGAGAAGCTCGAGAACCTCTACCACAAGGGGCACGACCTCGCCTGGGACGGCAAGAAGCTCCTCGCCCAGCTCGTCAAGAAGCACGGCGCCGTGCGGCTGCCGCAGGAGAAGAAGGAGGCGATCGCCAACGTCTTCTCGGTGATCCTGTGGGGCGAGCTGGCGGCGTGGGAGGTGGCGAGCTTCCTGGCCGAGCGCATCCGCGACAACAGCGAAGCGAAGATGGCCGCCACCATCCAGACCTTCGACGAGGCGCGCCACTACTACGTGATGCGCGACTACCTGCGGCTGCTCGAGATCGAGCTGCCGCCGCCCAACGCGTTCGTGAAGAGCATGCTGGTGCAGCTCATCACCACCGAGTCGGCGCTCTTCAAGCTGATCGGCATGCAGCTCTTCGTCGAGCACGTCGCGGTGCACCTGTTCAAGGCGATCGCGGACACCCGGGTCGAGCCGGTGCTGTCGGCGCTGATGCCGTACTTCGGCCGTGACGAGGCGCGCCACGTCGGGCTGGGCAAGCTGTACCTGCCCGACGTGCTGGCGAAGATCAGCCGCCGCGAGGCGGTCGAGCTCCAGGCCTACCAGCTCTGGCTGATGAGCTTCATGCAGCTCAGCATGGAGCTTCACCGGAAAGACGCCGACGTGCTCGGCATCGACCTGCAGGCGTCGCTCCGGCGCGCGATGCGCGAGCAGAGCCGCATGCTCGACGAGATCGCGAGCCACCCGCGGGTGCGCGGGCTGATCGTGCTGCCCGAGCGGCTACGGTTCCTCAACCGCTGGTTCATCGAGAACGTGTGGGCGAGCGGCGACGGCGCGGGCCAGGGCGTGCTGACGAAGCCGTGGATGCTCGGCGCTCGCGGTACCGCCGTGCGCGTCGCCGAGCGCGCCTGGGGCGCGATCGCGTAATCGGCTGGGCGGCCGACGGAGCGGCCGCGCTCCAGGCGCCGCCGTGGAGCGTCGGCGCTCCGTCGCCGACCCCGATCGTCGCGCCGCGACGCGCCCCTTGGCGAGCCTTCTCGTGGCTGGCGCCGGCCGGGCCCCCGCCTGGAGGGCGCGGCTCGGCCGCGCCGATCCGTCGATCCCTGTTCCGCCCGTCGGAGGGCCGGGCGCCTGCCCGGCCGGCGATACGACCGGTCGTCGCGTCGCCCACGCCTCTCGACCCCTGTACGGCCCGGTCGCGTAACGCTTCGCGCCCCCGCGACACTCTCCCTCCACGCCGGTCGGGTACTCTGGCCGCGCGAGATCGGGAGAACGTCATGTCTGCCTTGCGGAAGATCGTGCCCGCCGTGCTGGCGGCGCTGATCACCTCGTGCTCGAACGCCGCGGGTGGCGACCGCGCCCGGAACGACCCGGACCGCTATCCGGTGAAGCCGGGCGAGTCGCTCGCGACCTTCGCCGGCGGCTGCTTCTGGTGCATGGAGACGCCCTTCGAGAAGCTCCCCGGCGTCACGGCGGTGATCTCCGGCTACTCGGGCGGCAGCGAGCCCGACCCGACCTACGAGCAGGTCGGCTCGGGCGCCACCGGCCACGCCGAGTCGGTGCAGGTCCACTTCGACGCCACCAAGATCTCCTACCAGAAGCTCCTCGACGTGTTCTGGCGCCAGATCGACCCCACCGACCGTGGCGGCCAGTTCGTCGACCGCGGCTCGCAGTACCGCAGCGCGATCTTCGTCCACGACGCCGAGCAGCGCCGCCTCGCCGAGGCCTCCAGGGACGCGCTCGCGAAGAGCGGCCGGTTCTCGAAGCCGATCGTCACCGAGATCGTCGACCACGTGCGCTTCTGGCCGGCCGAGGACTACCACCAGGACTTCTACGAGAAGAACCCGGTCC
>CAYMQR010000386.1:0-5322 GCA_964392195.1 uncultured bacterium
GACCCGGCCGGGCTCGCGACCAAGATCCCCGCCCACCTCGCACCCGACACGGTCGCCGCCGTCGGCGACGGCGCGCCGGTGCCGCTCGAGCAGCTCGCCGCCGACAAGCGCCGCTCGTGAGCGAGCGGGCGGGCAAGCGCGCTCAGCCCTCGGTCGTCGCCATCACCTCGCCCGTCGCCTCGTCGACGATCTCGGCGCGGTAGGCATCGGCGTTGCCGGCCTTCTTGTGGAGCTCGGCGAGCGACGCGCCGATCTTGGTCATGAACGCCGTGCGCACGCCCTCGGGCATCTGCTTCATCGGGAAGTCGCGCACCCACACCTTGAGCTGCGTGTCGTGGTCCCACTCGAAGCGCGACACGCGCGGTCCCACGATCGGGTGGTTCTTGAACACTTCCTCGACCTCGCCCTGCGGACCGCTCGACAGCGCGACCTCGGCGGCGCCACCCGGCGGCGCGCCCGCGCCGGCGCCCTCGCCGAGCGGCGGATGACCCGGCGGCAGGCCGTCGGGACCGACGGCCTGCGGGATCACCTTCGGCTGGCGACCCTCGAGCTTGGCGAGCACGTTCTCGATCGCCTGGGCGATCTCGCCCTGCGGGTTGAGCGCCTGCGCCTTGCGGTACGTCTCGAGCGCCTTCTGGGTGTCGCCGCTCGCGTGGTAGGCGTTGCCGAGGTTGTAGTAGGCGTTCACGAAGTCGGGCTTCTCCGCGATGACCTTCTGATACTCGCGGATCGCGTCGTCGGTGCGCTTCGTGTACAGGTACATCGTCCCGAGGTCGGTGCGGACGCTCGCCTCCTCGGGGTGCTTGGCGAGGAACCTCTCGTATAGCGGGATCGCGTCGGCGGGCCGCTCGAGGTCGTAGTAGACGTTGGCGAGCGACACCACCGCGTCGAGGTTCTCGGGGTCCTTGCCCAGGATCTCGCGGAAGATCGTCTCCGCTTCCTTCGCGTAATCGGGGAGCAGGCTCGAGGCCCGATAGACGCCGAAGCCGAGCCTCAGCTTCGCGTCGATCGAGTCGGGCTCGGCCACCACCCGGTCGCGCAGCGGCTTGAGGGCGTTCTCGATCTGCGCCTTGTCGACGTTCGGCATCGCGCCCGGCCCGGCGGCGGTCGAGGCGACCCCCTGCCCCTGCGTCGCGGCCTGCGTCATCACGTCTGCCGGACCGCGCGGCGCGCCGCCCCCCGCGGCGCCCGGACCCTTGAGGCGCGTCGCCAGCAACACCGTGCCGCCCACGAACAGCGCCGCGGCGGCGACCACCGCGACGGTGGCGCCGGCGCTGCGCTTGCTCGCCAGCGTCAACAGCTCGAAGCCGCACTGCGGGCAGAACTTCGCGCCCGGCTTCACGGGGCTCGCGCAGCCGGGGCAGAACTTGATGTCTCGAGTGGGGGTCGTGGTGTCGGTCACGTTGGCTCCTCGCGCCCCGCGGGCGCGGTATTCACGCCGGCTGGTAGTGCGCGATGGCGCGGCTCAGACGCGCGCGGACGGCCTCGCGGCCGAGGATCGCGAGGGTCTCGTCGATCGGCGGGCTCACGGTGCCGCCGCTCACGGCGATGCGCGCGGGCTGGGCGACCCGCGCGAGCTTTCCCTCGCGCGTCTCGGCGAGGCGGGTCAGCACGGCGTGGATCTCGGCGGTCTCGAAGGGCGCGATGCCGTCGAGCGCCGCGAGCAGCTCGGCGAGCGCCGCGACGCCGTCCGGGGTCAGCCACTTCCGGGCGTCCTTGGTGTCGGCCGCCGGCAGCGGGACTCTGTCGTCGGCGATCAGGAAGAGCTGGCCGAGCTGGGTCATCTCGGCGAGCGTCTTCGCCCGCTCCTGCAGCGCCTTGACGATCCGCACCAGGCGCGCGTCCGCGGCCAGCTCCACCCGCGACTCGCCGCGCTCGGGCAATCCCAGGTAGCGCGCCCACTCGCGGGCCAGCTGCTCGGGGTCACGCTGGCGCACGTAGTGGCCGGAGAGCCACGTGAGCTTGTCGCGGTCGAAGACCGCCGCCGCGGTGCCGCAGCCCTCCAGGGTGAAGCCGGCGATCATCTCCTCGAGGCTGATCACCTCCTGGTCGCCCAGGCTCCAGCCGAGGCGCACCAGGTAGTTGCGGAGCGCGTCCGCGAGGAAGCCTTCCTCGTCGAGATATGCGGTGACGCTGGTGGCGCCGTGGCGCTTCGAGAGCCGCGAGCGGTCGCCGCCCAGGATCATCGGCACGTGGGCGAAGCGCGGCACGTCGTGGCCGAGCGCGCGATGAAGCAGGATCTGCTTGGGCGTGTTCGAGACGTGGTCGTCGCCCCGTACCACGTGGGTGATCTTCATCCACGCGTCGTCGGCGACCGCCGCGAGGTTGTAGGTGGGCGTGCCGTCCGAACGCAGGATGACGAAGTCCTCGATCTGGTCGTTCTCGAAGGCCAGCGCGCCCTTGATCTCGTCGATCCAGGAGGTGGTGCCACCGAGCGGGCTGCGGAAGCGCACCACGAACGGCGCCGCGTCCGCCGCCACGTTCGTCTCCCGGCAGCGCCGGTCGTAGCCCGGCTGGCGGCCCGCCTTCTGCGCGGCGGCGCGGCGCTCCGCGAGCTCCTCGGCGGTGCACACGCAGCGGTACGCGGCGCCGCTGTCGAGCAGTCGCTGGGCGGCGGCCTGGTGCGCCGGCAGCCGCTTCGACTGCAGCACCGCGCGCCCTTCCCAGGGATCGCCGGGCGGCAGCCCGTCGAAGCAGGTGTCGCCGGCTCCCTCGAACACGTCCGCCGTGAGCCCGAGCGCGCTCATCCCGTTCAGGATCGGGATCAGGAGCTCGGGGCGGTTGCGCTCGCGGTCGGTGTCCTCGACGCGGATGTAGAACTTGCCGCCCGTGTGGCGGGCGAGCAGCCAGTTGAAGAGCGCCGTCCGCGCGCCACCCACGTGCAGGTAACCGGTCGGGCTGGGAGCGAAGCGCGTGACGACGGGCTCGGACATGAACGCAGTCTCCGGGATCGGTCGCGCGAGCGCGGCCGCTCGCTAGCGGTGGGACGAGGGGCGGACCTGGGACGGCGCGGCGCCGCCGGCTCGCTCGAAGAGCACGCCAGCGTAGCCCACGAAGTCGGACGGCTCGCCACGGGGATGGACGTCGTGGCTGGTGGTGTACTCGACGAGCCGGCCGCGCGCCGCGCCGCGCGCGCGAGCGAACGCGATGGCGGCGGCGATGGCGCCCGGCCCGCAGGCGTTGGCGTGCCGGCCCGCCTCGGCGAGCACCTCGTCGCCGCGCATCGCCGTGGCCGCCGCGACCATCGCGGCGTCGTTGACGTCACGCACCCACGCGAGCGCCGCGCGCCCGCGCCCGTGGGAGGTGAAGTCGTAGTTCGGGCCGTAGTGCGTGAGGTCGGTCGAGCCGAGTGCCACGACGTCGTCACGGTCCGCGGCGGCCTCGGCCACCACCCGCCCCACCAGCACCGGCTCGGCCGTGGGCCCGACCAGGATCGGCAGCACGCTCGCGTCGGGCCACAGCGCCTGGATCAGCGGGATCTGCACCTCGATCGAGTGCTCGCGGCGGTGCGCGTCGGCGCGCGCCTGGATCGCGCCGCGGTCGAGCTCGACGACCCGCGCCGCCAGCGCGGCGTCGATCGGCACGTCGCCGAGCGGCGTGCTCCACGCACCGTCGGGATAGACCTGCGCGCGGCGCGACGCCTCGAGCCAGTGGTCCGCGCCGAACACCACCACCGTGGCGGGCGTTCGGCTCGCGGCGATCTCGCACAGGACGTGCGCCGCGACCGCGCCCGAGAACATCCAGCCCGCGTGCGGCACGATCCCGCCCACGGGGACGGCATCGCTCTCGCGCGCGGAGGCCGCGTGCTCTGCGAGCAGCGCCGCGACCTCGTCGCGACAGCGCCGCTCCTCGGCGGGATAGAACCGCCCGGCGACCGCGGGTAGACGTCGGTTTTGCATGATTCCGGGGCCTTCGAGCGCCGCTGCTACGCGGGCCGCGGGAGCTTGCGATCCCACCTCCGGCGCGTCAACCGCGTCCGCCCGACGTGCAGCCGCGCTCGCCGTGGTCTGGCGCTCATGGTACTCAAGCGCGCGCGCCGTCGCCGACCGCCCCCGCGCTCGCCATCCACGTCCCCATGACCCGACACGAGCTCGCCAAGCGCGTCGCGTGGCTCCTCTACGGGATCGCGTTCCCGCTCGGACTGATCCAGACCGCCGAGCGGTGGTCGCGGATCGGCGGACCGTGGCTCGCCGACGTCGCCAGCCGCGCCGGGGTCCGGACCGAGGCGGGCTACTTCTTCGGCGCCGTCGCCGGCGGCTTCCTGGCGCTGGTGGTGCCGCCGCTGGTCGCGGGAGCCGCGGGCTACCTCGGCGGCTACGGGCTCGGGACCGCGCTGCGGCGGCCGCGCGGCACGCCTCCGGCGGCGGGACGCGAGCTCGTCGAGACGCTCGCCATCCTGCCGATCTGGGGCATCGTGTTCGCGCCGCTCTCGTTCATCACGGTGGCGCTGCTGCCGCTGCTGCGCGCGGCGCGCCGCTGGCTCGGAGAGGGACGGCGCCGCGGGCTCCTCGCCGTGCGCGCCGTCTCCCTGGCGCTGGTGGCGATCCAGTTCTGGTTCCTCGCCACCTGGGCACCGCTGCTCCCGGACCGCGAGGTGGTGATCGGCCTGGTCGCGTTCGCCGCGCTGATCGCGGTCTTTCGCCGTGCGAGCCCACGCACGGTTGGGCTGGTGCTGCTGGTCGCTAGCCTGGTGCCCGCGGTCGCCGGCCCGTTCCCGATGCCCCTCCAGTGGCGAGCGCTGAGCTTCGCCGCTCACGCCGCGGTGCTCGTGACCCCCTGGCTCCTGCTGCGCGCGCGTCTCGTGCCCGAGGTGGGCCCGATCGTGCTCGCGTGCTTCGTGTGCTTCACGTCGTTCTGGGGCCGCCTCGGCCAGACGGCGTTCATGCCCTCGAACGAGCCGCTCGCCGAGCCGGTGGTCACGGCGGCGTTCCGCGGCGAGCCGGAACGGATCCGCTCCGGCGCGTTCTTCTTCACCCAGCCGTGCGCGGGCTGGCCGCTGATCGCCGGCAGCAAGGAGCGCGAGCGCGGGCTGGTGGTGTTCCCGGCGGCGGGCGGCCCCTCGGTCGCGGGTATGCGCTTCATGGCGTCGGACAACTACGCGCCCGACTGCGCGAACGACTCGATATACGTGGCGAACTTCCTCGAGGCGCGGCTCTACCGGCTGCACCTCGACGAATCCCGCCCGCCCGGCGAGCTCGGCAGCCTCCACCTCGAACCGCTCCCGCACCGCTGCCCGGTGCGCGGCCCGTGGTGGCTGATCCTCGACCGCAGCGGGCGCAACCTCTACGTCCTCGACGAGCAGAACGAGATCGCGGTCGCCGA
>CAYMQR010000387.1:0-5291 GCA_964392195.1 uncultured bacterium
CAGTGGCAGGAAGCGCAGCGCCTCGACGAGCTCGTCGCCGCGGGCGCGGCGCCCGACCTGGCGATCTTCTACGACGGCGCCAACGACGTGTTCACCCACTTCCAGACGCCGCTCGACGGCGAGCGCGAGCGCATCCACCAAAACCTCGCCAAGTGGCAGGCGCGCTTCCTCGATCGCCACGACCTCGCCACCGCGCTCCGCGAGACCAGCGCCGCTCACCTTCTCCTGAAGGGGATCGCGAGCCGGCGCGAGGCGCCCGCCGCGCGGCACTTCGTGTTCCAGTGGCCCGCCGAGCTCGCCACCGAGAAGGTCGCGGCGACGGTCGCGCAGCGCCACCGCGAGGGCGCCGCGCACGTGGCGAAGGTGGGCAAGGTCTACGGCTTCCCGGTCGCGAGCTTCTGGCAGCCCACGGTCTTCACCAAGCGCGCGAAGACGGCGGCGGAAGGCGCCCACGCCAAGGCGTTCGGCGACAAGCTCGAGCCGATCTACACCGGCGCGCGCGCCGCGATCGGCAACCAGATCGTCGACCTCGGCGACACCTTCGCCGACGCGACCGAGGACGTGTACATCGACTGGTGCCACGTGGGCGAAGACGGCAACGAGGTGATCGCGCGCCGCATCCTCGAGTCGGTGGCGCCGCTCATGCGCGCGCGCTTCGCCGGCGCCGCGCAGCACGACTGAGTGAACAACCGTCCGCTCCGCGGCCCGACGGGAGTCGGGCCCTCCGAGTCCGGTGCGGTCCGCCGGTGTCACTGCGGCACTACGACGTCCTCGTCCCCGACCCCGGCGAGCACCGTCTCGACGCGCTCGGGGACGTTCGCGGCGCCCTCCATCCACACCAGCCGCGCGGCCGGCACCTCGCGCAGCAGGAGGCCCTCGAGCAGCGCCTGGTAGTGGCGCTGCCGCCACGGGTCGGGAGTGCGCACGCCGTCGTCGACGAGCGGGATCGCCCCCCAGGGGAGCACCACGATGCGGTCGAGGTGTCCCGCCTCGCGGAGGGTCTCGCGGTGGAACGAATCGGTGCGGGCGCGCGGCCCGCACCGGTAGAGCAGCCAGAACGCGAAGAAGTCGACCGGCGAGCGGTCGGCCACGAACCCGCCCGCGTGGCGCACCGCGTCTCCTTCGAGCCTACGTTGCTCTTCCCAGAGCTCGATCACGAGGTCGGCGAGCGCGGCGTGGTCGAGGGCGTGGAGCTCGAGCCCCTTCTCGATCCGCGCCCGCATCCCCTCGGGCACGTACGGGACGCCGAGACGCTCGGCGAGCGCGCGCGCCAGCGTGGTCTTGCCGGTGCCCGCCGAACCCGAGAGCGCGACCCGCGGGCGGCGCCGCGGCGGGTTGGCCGGCGCGCTCATCGCTCCTCCCGCCCGAGCCACGGCCGCTCGCCGAGCGCGCCGATCACCGCGCCCGCCTCGGCGAGCATCAGGTGGGTGTGCGACGCGACCTCGGGCGTGAAGCGCAAGCTCTGATCGAGACCGACGCCGAAGGCGTGCGCGAGGAACACGCGGATCACGCCGATGTGGGTGACGACGATCCAGCGGCCGCTCTCGAGGCGCTCGCGCGAGCGCTCCCACCACGCCTCGACGCGCGCCGAGAGCTCGCGCACCGACTCGCCGCCGCCGGGGCGCGCGTCCAGGTAGCGGGTCCAGTAGTCCTCGACGCCCGCCGGGTCGAGCTCGTTGAGGACCCGCCACGGCTTCCCTTCCCAGGCCCCCATCGACTGCTCGCGGAGCGCGGGCTCGAACTCGAGCGCCACACCGAGGCGCGCGGCGAGCTGCTCGGCGAGCGGGCGCGCGCGGACCAGATCGCTGGTGAGGATGCCGCCCACCGGCGGCACCGCCGCGGCGAGGGCGCGCTCGCAAAACCCGGCGAGCAGCGCGGTCTGGCGCTCACCCTCGGGCGAGAGTGGCACGTCGAGCTGGCCGCGCACGGTGCGCTCGCCGGGCGCCTCGACCGCGCCGTGCCGCAACAGGTGCAGGTGCGTGATGGTCGTCGAGACCATCGACGCCTGGGTGCGCGGATCGAACATCACCACGAGTAGTGGACCGTGAAGCGCACCACCGCCTCGCCGTCCTTGGGCACCTGCACCGGGAAGTGGGCGGTGCGGGCGTCGGTCTTCTCGTACTCCTGGGTCTTCTTGGTGATCTGCCAGTTGACCCAGCGGTAGAGGTTCTCCTTCACCACCACCTGGACCGGCTCGGACTTGTGGTTCCGTACCTTGATCTCGATGTCCTCTTCCATCCACTGCGCGTTCGAGTCGACGCGGAAGTCGAGCTGCTTGCGCTCGCCGACGACGTCGAACGCGTTCCCCATCTTGACCAGCACCTTCTCGTCCTTGGGGGTGTGGTCGATGGTGTCCTCGCCGACCAGCTCGAGGCTCTGATCGGCGGGATCGAGCTTGGAGACGCGCACGCGGCCGCGCGGCATCGGGATACCGAGGCCGCCCTCCTTGGCGTTCTTGAAGCGCAGGTAGACGTCCACCTTGGTGTTCGAGTCCACGCCGAAGCCGCGGTCGGTCATCGGGTTGGGGAAGAACCCGCGCCACTGCTCGCCGAGGCCGTAGTAGACGAGCAGCTTCTCGCACGGCACGCCGCGCGCGACCGGGAAAAGCTCGATCTGCTTGGTGGAGCGATCCGGCAGCGTGGTGCGGCGGCCGAGCGTGTAGAGGTGGTACTCGAAGAACTCCTTCTCCTGGAAGCCGCCGCCGTCGGCCATCTCGAGCGACGCGCGAGCGGCCTTGGCCGCGTACACCTGCGGCGCCGGTCGCGGCGCGCGGTGGACGTCACCGGCCAGCAGCTTGAGGCGCGCGTCCTCGTAGCCGGCGCCCGACTGGTTGAGGATGCTGACCCACGCGCCCACGTCGAGCTTGCCGGCGTTGGCGTTGGCGCCCTCGGTGAAGATCAGGTTGTAGTCGGCCCACCACGTGATGCCCTCGGTCTCGTAGGTGACGCGCGCGCGCTGGGCGCCGGGCTTCTCCGTGGCGAGCTGCCACACCAGCGTCGGCTTGGTGATGAGGCCACCGGGGAGCTCGGGGAAGCGCAGGTTCGAGTAGCCGTTCACCACCTGGATGCCGCCGTCGGCGCCCTTCAGCACCAGCCCGCCGGTGGTCGAGAGCAACCTGCCGGTGAGGGTGGCGACGCCGTCGCCGCGCTGCTGCTCGACGGTGATCGGCTTGTCGATGAAGCGCTCGAGGAGCTTCTGGCTGCTGACGAGGTCGAACTGGTAGCTCTGCTCGAGGACCCGCGCCGCGGGATCGGAGAGCGAGGTGAAGGTGACGGTGGTGGGGTCGATGCGCGCCGCCACGTCGGTGAAGCGGATCGTCGGGCTGCCGGGCTCGACCGGGAACTCGCGCTCGTCGCGGACGATCGCGAAGCCCGGGATCTGGGCGCCGTAGGGCGGCGTGTAGCCCTGGCTCTCGGGTAGCGGCCGGTAGAGGTCGACCGGCACCGCGCCAGGCTCGGCGCTGGAATAGATCGTGAGCGCCTGCGAGCGCTCGTCTCCGGCGTGGGCCGCGCCGGCAAGGGCGGCCACCGCGAGCAAGCACACCAGCGACGAGCCGACCTTCGCGAGACGCACCTTCGGGTTCGAGTCCATCGATCCTCCTGATCTCCGGGGCGAGCTTAGTGGTCGGGTGACGGAGTCACCACCCGCGGGCGCACGGCTCCGGTCCCATCGGTAGCGCCGCGCGGCCGCGGAAGGTTCACGGCGGGGCGCGCTCGCATCGCGACAGAGATCGAATCCGTCCTGGATGCGGTGACGAGGCGTATCGCCGGGCGCGCGGCGCGCGCCCCTCCGAACGGCTGGCTGGAGCGCGTGCGGTCCCTCGCACGCCAGGGATCGCTCGACATCCGCGGCCTCGAGGGCATCTCCGTAGCGCGGGGGCTTTTCCCCCGCTGACCCCGCGGGCGGGGGACGAGCCCCCGCGCTACGACGGGCGGCGCTGCGCCATCAACAGCGCCGCGATCGCGACCAGCGCGCCCAGCACGCTCGCGTGGCCCGCCACGGTGGCGCCGGTGGCGAGGTCGGGATGGCGGGCGCGCGACACCAGCCGCTGGTCGAAGAGCACGATGCCCGCGGTCGCCCGCGCCGCCGGGTTGAACCACGCCACGAAGCGCAGGCCGGGCGTGGCGATCGAGCCCGCCACGGCCCCCTCGCCCGTCAGCTCACCGAAGTCGAGCGGGTTGATCCAGAGCTCGGTGCCGGTGGCGAGCTCGCGCACGCGGAGGGTCCTCGCCGTCCGGGTCATCCCGCCCGAGACCACCTCCACCTCGGCCGCCGTGTAGTGGTCGCGCTCGATCCACCAGTAGGACACCCGGCACGTCGGGACCAGCACCATCACCGCGACGATCGCCACCAGCACGCCGACGAACCGGCGCCCCTCGCCCGGCTCACCTTGCCCGTGCCCGCCGCGGCGCCGCCAGCCCACCCGCTTCCGTCGCCGCGCCATCCGGTTCTCTCTCGGCTCAGTGGTCCCGCGACGCGGGGTTGGCGCCGGTGGCGGCGCCTGGGTTTACTACCACCATGAACATCCTCGGCATCAGCGCCTACTACCACGACTCGGCGGCCTGCCTGGTGCGCGACGGCGAGATCGTCGCCGCGGCGCAGGAAGAGCGTTTCACGCGCAAGAAGCACGACCACGAGTTCCCGCTGCTGGCCACGCGCTACTGCCTCGCCGAGGGCGGCGTCGCCGGCGACGAGCTCGACGCGGTGGTGTTCTACGACAAGCCGCTCACCAAGTTCTTCCGCATCCTCAAGACCTACTTCCGCACCGCGCCCCACGGCTTCGCGTCGTTCCGTAAGGCGTTCCCGCTGTGGATGCGCCAGAAGCTGTGGATCCCGTACGAGATCGAGCGCTCGCTCGGCCAGATCGGCGTGCGGATGCCGGACACGCTGCTCTTCACCGAGCACCACGAGTCGCACGCGGCGAGCGCCTACTTCCCCTCGCCCTTCGAGCGCGCCGCGATCCTCACCATGGACGGCGTCGGCGAGTGGGCCACCACCACGGTGGCGCACGGCGTCGGCAACAAGATCCGCATCGTGAGCGAGAGCCGCTTCCCGCACTCGCTCGGGCTGCTGTACTCGGCGTTCACCTACTTCACCGGCTTCAAGGTCAACTCCGGCGAGTACAAGCTCATGGGGCTCGCGCCCTACGGCGAGCCGAAGTACGTCGACGTGATCCGACGCGAGCTCATCGACCTGCGCGACGACGGCGGCTTCCGCCTCACCCTGCGTTACTTCGACTACCCCGCCGGACTGAAGATGACCAACCGCGCGTTCGCGGGGCTCTTCGATGG
>CAYMQR010000388.1:0-5290 GCA_964392195.1 uncultured bacterium
CACCACCGCCGCGACCACGCCCCGCTGCGCCCGCGCGCGCTGCGCCGCGCGCGCCGCCATGGCCGGCGGCGGCGCGCCCGCGATCGACGGCGGCAGCGGCGCGCCTGCGATCGACGGCGGCAGCGGCTCGACGAGCGCCTCCGGCAGCTTGCCGGTGAGCTTGTCGGCGAGCTCGCCGGGCGTCGCGAAGCGCTCGCCGGGATCCTTCGCCAGGCACCGCAGCACCACCGCGTCCAGCACCTCGGGGACGCCGGGCGCGACCCGCGACGGCGCGGGCGCCGCGTCGTCGCGGTGCGCGAGCGCCGCCTCGACCGGGTTCGACCCGGCGAACGGGAAGTGGCCCACCAGCAGGTGATGGAGCACCACGCCGAGCACGTAGACGTCGGAGCGCTCGTCGAGGGTCTCGCCGGGAGGCGGGCCGAAGCGGCCGCGCAGCGCGCCCGCGTCGTCGCCGCTCGCCTTGCGCTGGTTGGGCGCGGTCCACACGTCCACCACCGGCGCGCCGCTGGCGTCGATCCGCACCAGCCCCGGCACCGCCTGGCCGGGGCCGACGCCGATCGCGCGCGCCGCCTGCACCTGGGTGGCGAGGGACGCGACGAGCGCCGCCGCGTCGGCCGGGGTCGCGCGGCCGCGGTCGGCGAGCCACGCCTCGAACGGGTAGCCGTGCACGAACGCGGGCGCGGCGCTCATCGGACTTCCTCCACGGCGGCGAGCGTGAACGAGCGCTTCACGAGCGGCCGGTCGTCCCACGTCACCTCGGCCATCCAGGTGCCCGCGAGCCGCGAGGCCGGCGCGCCGGCGAGCGGGAGCCGCGCGACGAAGGCCGCGCGCGGGCGATACCCGCCCTCGGCGTTGAGCGCGACCGGCCCGGTGTCCCCGAGCACCCGTCCGCGCGGGTCGCGCCACCGCACCCGCACCGCGTGGGTGTCGACCACGTCGGCGAACGAGAGCCACAGCGAGACCGCGTCGGCATCGGCGCGGAACGCGGTGTCGCGCACCGTGGGGCCGGCGAGCGGGCTCGCGATCGCCGCGCCGCTGAAGGCCTGGTCGACGAGGCGGGGCTCGAGGGTGTGGGAGGCGCAGCCGGCGAGAAGAGCAGCCAGCGTGAGGGCGGCGGCCAGCGGGAGGCGGAGGCGGCGGGGGGCTCGCATCGGCGCGAGGTCATCGAGCAACCGATGTGCCACCCGCGGTGGGGCGGGCGGTGTGTCGCGAATGTCTCGATTCCCACACGCCGCGCGGGCGCGGCCGCGCTGGGGCGCCGGAATGCCGCGCCGCCGAGAAGATCGCGACGATCGTCGACGCCCGGGTCCGTCACGGGCCGGCGCCGGCCGTCAACGCTCCGGCACGCGCTCGATCGATCCCGACGGCGCGAGCGCCGCCGCCTGCTCGAGGAGCTCGCGGAGCTCGGGGAGGTTGCCGTCGAGGGGGCGGCTCGCCAGGTCGGCGAGCGCAGCGGGCGCGAGGGACGGCGCCGCCACGCCGCTTCGCGCCGCCCACTCGGCGAGGAGCCGCGCGCACAGCGCCTCCAGGTCGGCGCCGCGCTCGGCGAGCGGCGGCACCCGCACCACGTGGGCGCCGAGCCGCTCCGCGAGGCGCGGATGGAGCGAGCCCTCCTCGCCGAGCACCGCCGGCTCGGCCGAGGCGCTCGCGATCAGCCGCGGCGCCGCGCGCCCACCGCCGAGCTCGCCCGCCACCAGCCCGGCGAGCACCGCCTGCGCGGCGTCGTCGAGGTCCTCGATGTCGGAGACGAAGAGCGTGCCGCCGCGCGCTGCCTCCCACTTGGACGCGATCCTGAGCACGCCGTGAAGCTCGGCGCCGGCGGCGCTCGCGGGGTCCGCGCCGCTCGGCACGCTGCCGCGCCGCAACAGCGCCGCGGGCAGCCGCACGAACGGCTCCGCCGCCCGCGGGCCGTGGGCGTGGAGGCTGCGCGCCAGCTCGGCGCGCCCGGAGCCGGGCCCACCCACCAGGCAGAGGTCGGCGTGGCCCCGCGCCAGCTCGCGCGCCGCGTCGACGCACGCCCGCATGGCGGCGCTCTCGGTGACGAACCAGGACCACTCGCGGGCCGCGTCGGCGTCCGCGCGCCGCCGCCGGTTCTCCTCGGCGAGCGCCGCGGTCTCGGCGCCGAGCTGGCGCTCGCGCTCGGCCCGCTCGCGCGCGCCTTCGCGCTCGCCGACCAGCCGCGCGAGCTCGAGCGCGTGGACCGGCGACCACGGCAGCAGCCAGTAGCGCTCGATGCCGCCGATCCGCACCACCTGGTAGAGGTCGTCGCCGTCGGCATGGCGGGTCAGCACCACCAGCGCCGCGGCGGGCGCGGCGCCGCGCAGCGCGCTCAGCACCTCGACCGTCGGCCGCGCGGCGCTCTTGGGATCGGCGACCACGACCTCGGCGGCGCCGAGGAGCGCGGCATCCGCGCCCGCGATCGCCGCGCTCGTGACCTCCACCGCGCGTCCCGCCGCGGCGAGGTCGCGCTCGATCCGCGCCGCGGTGTCGGGCTCGAGCCCGAGGAGCGCGAGCCGCAGGCTCATGGCGTGCCTCCCAGGGAGGCGGCGATCGCCGCGGTGCCGCCGCGCCGGAAGCTCGCCGGATCGATCCCGAGCCGGTCGAGCTTGCGGTAGAAGGTCGCGCGCGGGATCTGGGTGCGACGCAGCGCCTCCACCACCGAGCCGCCGGTCTGGCGTAGCACGTCCTCGAGATACGCGCGCTCCGCCTGGTCGATCGCCTCCTGACGCGAGCCGCCCGTGCCCGCGCCGCCAGCCGCGGACGCGGTGGTGATCGCGGCCGCCGCCGCGCCGTCGCCGCCGCGCGGCGCGGCGTAGGGCAGCTCGCGGACCTCGGGCGGCAACGCGTCGAGCGTCAGCACCGGCCCGCGCGCCAGCAGCACGCCGCGCTCGATCCAGTTGGAGAGCTCGCGGACGTTGCCCGGGAACGGATGGCGCAGCAGCACCTCGAGCGCGTCGGAGCTGATGCCGGTCACGGGCTTGCCGTGGTCGCGGGAGAACTTGGCGAGGAAGTGCTGCACCAGCGGCGTCACGTCGGCGCGCCGCTCGCGCAGCGCCGGGATCCGGATGCGGATCACGTTGAGGCGGTAGTAGAGGTCGAGGCGGAAGGTGCCCTCGTCGGTCATCTGCTTGAGGTCGCGGTTGGTCGCCGCGAGGATCCGCACGTCGACCTTGCGGCCGTGGGTGTTGCCGAGCCGCACCACCTCGCCGTCCTGCAGCACGCGCAGGAGCTTGGCCTGGAGGTTGAGCGGCATCTCGCCGATCTCGTCGAGGAACAGCGTGCCGCCGTGCGCGGCCTCGAACTTTCCGATCTGGGTGCGCACGGCGCCGGTGAAGGCGCCGCGCTCGTGACCGAAGAGCTCGCTCTCGAGGATGGTCTCGGGGATCGCCGCGCAGTTGAGCGACACGAACGGCTGGCGCTTGCTCAGGCGGTGGATCGCCCGCGCCAGGACCTCCTTGCCGGTTCCGGTCTCGCCCTCCACCAGCACCGGCGCGCGGGTGGCCGCGACCTCCTCGACCACCTCGAGCACCGCCTCGAGCGCGGCGCTCGAGCCGACCAGCTCCGGGAACGATGCGGAGAGCGGCGTGGTGCGGCGCTCGAGCTGGACCGCCTGCACGTGCTGCTCGGCGCGCTCGAGCTCGAGCGCGCGGCTGAGCCGCTCCTTCTCGACCAGCGCCTGGTGGTAGCTGCGCGCGTTGCGGACGTAGACCAGGAAGTCGTCGGCCTCGACGGGCTTGCGGATGTAGCTGAAGACGTGGCCCTGGTTGATCGCGTCCATCACCGCTTCGTTGCTCGAGTAGCCGGTGAGGAGGATCCGCACCACGTTCGGCCAGCGGTCGCGGACCGCGGCCAGGAGCTCCACTCCGCGCATGCCGGGCATGACGTTGTCGGCGACCACCACCTCGATCTCGTGGCCGTGTCTCACCAGCGTCTCGAGCGCCTCGGCGGCCGTCCCAGCGGTGAGACACTCGCACTCGTCCTCGAGCACGCGGCGCAGGGCGCTCAGGATGTGGCGCTCGTCGTCGACCACCAGCACCTTGCCGCTCATTCGCCGGATCTCCCCGTGCCGCCGAGGTTTTCCGCGAAGGGCGGGACGATCGGCAGCTCCACGACGAAGACCGTGCCGATGCCGGGGTCGCTCTGGGCCGTGATGGTTCCGCCGTGTCGGTTCACGATGTCGTAGCTCGTAGCAAGGCCCAGGCCGGTCCCCAGGCCGGGCTCCTTGGTGGTGAAGAACGGGTCGAAGACGCGCGCCAGCGTCGCGGCGTCCATGCCGGCGCCGTCGTCGGTGACGCGCACGCGGACGCGCTCGGCGCCGGCGCGCTCGGTCTTGACCCACACGTGGCCGCGGCCGGGGATGGCGTCGGCGGCGTTCGCCAGCACGTTCATGAAGACGTGGTTGATCTGGCCGGCGTGGCAGCGCACCGCGGGCAGCGCGGCGTAGTCGCGCTCGACCTCGACGCGGTCCTTGAAGCGGTAGCCGAGCAGCCGGATGGTGGCGTCGAGGCCCTCGTGGAGGTCGACGTCCTTGAGCTCGCCGGCGTCCATCCGCGAGAAGGTGGTGAGGTCGCGGACCAGCTCGCCGATGCGGGTCGCGCCCTCCTCGAGGCCCTCGAGGATCTCGTCGAGGTCGGCGTTGGTGCGGGCGAGCTTCGCCTCGTCGACCGCCCTCTGGATCTCCTTCGCGGCGGCGGGGTCGGCCGGCGGGTGAGCGAGCGTCACGGTCAGCACCCGCCGCAGCCGGTCGATGGCGCGGCGCAGGAACGGCAGGTTGATGATGAGGTGCTGGGCCGGGTTGTTGAACTCGTGGGCGACGCCCGCGGCCATGCGGCCGAGCGAGGCGAGCTTCTCCGACTGCACCACCTGGCGTTGCGCGTGCGAGACGCCGTCGAGCGCGCGCTCGATCTCGCGCTTGCGGGTGTCGAGCGCGGCGGCGCGCCGGTCGAGCTCGGCCGCGCGCTCGGCGAGGGCGGCGCGCGCCTCGGCCAGCTCGTCGTCGAGCGCCACGACGCGCGCCTCGACGGCGGCCGTGCCGCGCGCGTGGCGGCGCCGCGTGGCCGCCGCCAGCGCCGCGCCCGCGAGGGCGCCGCCGATTCCGGCGCCGATCCCGATCCAGCCCTCGACCTGCATGGCGGCGCATCCTACCAGGCTGCTGAAAAACCCGCCGACGCGGGTTTTTCGCGCCTGCCCCTGTCTCCTCGGGGGTCTGTTCCAGACCCCCGCCCCACGAAAAGCGCGGTTTTCGTGGGGCCCCACCCCCAAGCCGACTCGACCAGCTCGTCGACGCGCC
>CAYMQR010000389.1:0-5273 GCA_964392195.1 uncultured bacterium
AGGGGCGCACCGCGGCCACCAACGCCACCGTGCGCACCGTGTTCGTCATCGGCCCGGACAAGAAGATCAAGATGATGCTGACCTACCCGATGACCACCGGCCGCAACTTCGACGAGATCCTGCGCGTGCTCGACTCGATCCAGCTCACCGCCAAGCACAAGGTCGCGACCCCGGTGAACTGGAAGAACGGCGAGGACGTCATCATCGTCCCCGCCGTCTCCGACGAGGACGCGAAGAAGAGCTACCCGCAGGGCTGGAAGACGCTCAAGCCGTACCTGCGGATCGTCAAGCAGCCGAGCTGAAGCCCGCCCCGCGCGGGGCTCGCAGCGAGGACCGGACGCCCTGGCCGACGAGGCCGGGGCGTTCGCGCTCCGTGCGCGCGCTTCGCTTGACCTCGGCGTCGAGCGCGGCCTAGCGTGCGCGTCCGCGGCGTGACGCCAACGGCGCCGCCGCCATCCGTTCGGCTCGCCCCGGAGGCCCACGCATGTCTCGTTCCGGCTTCGCCCATCTGCTCGCCGTCGCCCGCCCGTGGGCTCCGCTCCTCGTGGCGTTTCTGGTCGCGGCGTGTAACCCGCTCGCGCCGTTTCCGGATCAGGAGAAGGCGTGCGCGGACTCGTTCGACGCGGCCCGGGAGTCGGCACGGGAAGCCTCCGCAGGGAGCTTCCCGCCACCTCGGATCACGACGGTGGCCGTGAACGGCGCGCTCGCGTGGAGCGCGGGCTCGGTGCGCGACGCGGCGCCCACCCTGCGCCCGGGCGACGTCGTGACGCTGACGGGCACCGGATTCGGCGCAGGCACGGACATCGACTTCTCGAAGATCATGCTCGGCAACACGCGCATCCTGGAGACCGACCTGAGCATGTACGAGCAGGAGCTCGACCTGTTCGCACAGGTCCATTACGAGCTGCCGACCACCCACAGCACGTGGCCGAAGAACGTGCTCGCGTGGTCCGACACCGAGATCCGGTTCCGGGTCCCCGGCCACGCCTCGACGGGGCCGCTCGTGGTGCAGGTCCAGAAGCGAGTCGACTACCTGCGCTCGCTGATCCGCCCCGGCGAGCCGCACAACGTGATCGACGCCCAGACCTACCGGATCACCGACCCGAAGTTCGCGCACGCGTGCGACGTCGTCAGCGTGCTGAGCGAGGCGAAAGCCACCGAGCCGATCCAGGTGGAGATCGAGAACCCCGGGTTCGCCGCTCTCGCGAACCACGGCCGGGCGATCTTCTGGAGCTTCGACTTCAACATCGGGCTCGCCCACAAGATCCGCAACCTCGACTGGAGCGCGATCTTCGCCTACCAGGAGCACGACCCGTACACCGGTGAGGCCGCCGACCCCGAGAAGCTCTTCGGCGCGATCCCGATCGACCCGGCGGAGGTGCCGGCCGAGGCGTACCAGGAGGTGTACTTCGATCCCTACCCGCAGCTGACCCCGATCCCGGGCTTGCTGCTGTCGCCGCAGCTCGAGAAGGGGCCGACCCGCACCACGGGCTGGGTCGGATACCGCACCGCGCGCAGCAGCAACCCGTTCCTCGGCATCGGCGACTGGGCGGGGTTCAACTGCTCGTCCTGCCATGGCTACCGGGTGACGTACGAGGCCACGCCGGGCGCCACCGTCGCGCGCGTCATCCCCGGCCTGCCGAACCCGGCGTGGACCATGAAGTGGGCCGTGCTGGGCGAGTTCGACGGCGTGAACTCGGACGAGAACGGGCCCGGCTGGGACCCCGGCCTCGCCCCGATCGACAAGACCCCACTGCTCTACTCGATGCCGCAGGGAAGCGCGGAGTCGACGCTGGTGCGGCTGCACGGCGAAGGCAGCCTCACCGACAACGACTACGAGTTCTCGCCCATCGCGATCCCCAACGTCACCCACTACATGGGCATCCGGCGGTCGCTCTCGCACACCGAGTCGTACGTCGGCTTCGAGGGCTCCTACATCCACTCCGAGGAACCCGACGGCGCCACCGGCTCGATGGACCAGGCGTCGCTCGAGGCCCTGACGGCCTACATGACCACGCTCGACGTCCACGACGACGAGCTGAGGAGCGTCGGCCTCCACCGCTGGCTCGCGGCGAACGGACGGCTCGCGACGCAGACCGGCGGCTCGCCGAGCGAAGGGGCCTTCGTGCAGGCGGGCTGGTCGTCCTACCCGGGGATTCGAGAGGCCGTCGCGCGCGGCGAAGCCACCTTCCGGCGCGACTGCGCGAGCTGTCACTCCGACGGGATCGGCTATCACACCGACGAGCGCATGTTCCGCCTCGACGAGGTCGGTCGCTTCTTCACGCCCACCGACTATCAGAAGAAGCAGCAGTCGATCCGCACCAACTACCTGCGCGACATGTACTGGGTCCAGCACCGCGGGCTGCTCAGCGACGGGCACGTGCGGAACCTCGAGGACCTCGTGAGCCCGGATCGCTGCACGCCGGGCACGCCGCTCCACGACGCCTACTACACGCTCCACCCGCCCACCACGCCGCCCCTCGGCGGGCCGGACTTCCCGGAACCCTTCCCCGCCTACAACCGGCGAGGCGACGTGTTCCGGGTGCCGAAGGACACCACCGGCACACCCGAGGGCGACAAGCGCAACCGCTTCGTGCTGCGCCACAAGTACTTCGTCGAGGTGCCGTGGGACGACGCGTACTACTACTGGGACTTCCAGGCCCTGCGCACGCACTACGGGCCCGACGAGATGGGCTCCACCGAGAGTTTCTCGCTCCCGGCGACGCCCCACCCGTGGTGCGCCGGGAGCGCGGCCGAGGTCGCGGACCTGGTGGAGTACGTCCTGACGCTCTAGGCGGCCGCCGTGAGCCGGCGCACCAGCAGGGCGGCCGGAGCCGCGCCGCTCACGCCACCCAGGTGATCGAGAGCTCGCGCCGGCCGCCGGGCAGGTCGACCTCCGCCGAGTCGCCGGCCTGTGCGCCCACCAGCGCGCGCCCGAGCGGTGACGCGGGCGTCACGGGGCGGATCGAAACCCCGTCCACGTCGAGCGCCTCCCCACCCCCGCCCGCGACCACGAACACCACCGACGCCGCGCCGTCCTCGTCCTCGAGCCCCACCAGCGCGGAGAGCGCGATCGGATCGTCGGGCCCGAAGCGCCGGAGCGCGAGCACCGCGAGGCGCTGCGCCTCGGCGCGTAGCTCCTCGACCCGCTGCGCCAGCCCCCGCGCCAGGTAGCTCGCCTCGGTGGAGCGCATGTCCTTGGGATCCTCGGCGCGGGTCTCCTCGTGGATCGCGCCGGCCTGGGCCGCGCGCTGCGAGCCTTCGAGCTCGGCGAGGTTGCGCGCCACCCGCATTTGCAGCGCGGCGAGGACGCGTTCCTTGCCGAGCGCGCGGGCGGCGTCCGCCTGCGGCGGCGGCGAGGTGCGGGGCGCGGCGGGCGCCTTGGCGGGACGACGAGCACGGGCGGCCATGGGGTGCGAGTCTCCTCGGACGTCGAGCGCGGCGCTGGCCCGGTCCTCGCCCGAAGCGTGGCATATAACCCGCATCGTTCCCGAAGCCGCGCGGAGCTGCCATCGATGAAGCGACTGCCGATCCTCGCCGTCCTCGCCGCCGCGATCCTCGCGGTCCTGGCGATCGCTACCTATCCCGCGATCGGCGGCGCCGCGTACCGCCTCGACATGGCGCTCGAGAGCGCCGCATACGGGCTCTCGAGGGCCACGATCGACGTCGGCGACAGCCGCCTCGCGAGCTACCAGGGCGGCCCCGCCGGCGCCGCGCAGGCCGTGGTCATGATCCACGGCTACAGCGCCGACAAGTCGGTGTGGCTCCGCTTCGCGCGCCACTTCACGGAGCGCTTCCGGGTGGTGATCGTCGATCTCCCCGGCCACGGCGACACCCCCTTCGACCCAGCGCTGCGCCACGACACCGGCAGCCAATCCGAGCGGGTGCTGCGCGCCATGGACGCGCTCGGGCTCGCGCGCGCGCACGTGATCGGCAACTCGATGGGCGGGTTCATCACGGCGCGGCTCGCCCTCGACCACCCCGACCGGGTGCGCAGCGCCACGCTCGTCGACGCCGCCGGAGTCACCTCGCCCGAGCCGAGCGACATGGACCGAATGCTGGCGAGCGGCCGCAACCCGTTCCAGATCCACTCGCGCGCCAAGTTCGCCGACTTCTACGCGATGACCATGGCGAAGCCGCCGTGGGTGCCGGGGATCGCGCTCGACTTCATGGCGGATCGCTACGTCGCCCAGCGCGAGCAGCTCGCGCGGATCTTCCGCGACTTCCACCGTGTGGACATGCTCGACGACCGTCTCGGCGAGATCCACGTGCCGGTGCTGGTGCTGTGGGGCGGGAAGGACCGGCTGCTGCACGTGAGCACCGCCGATCGCTGGGCGAGCGGCATCACGGGCGCGCGCAAGATCGTCTACCCCGAGCTCGGCCACATGCCGATGGTCGAGGACCCGGCCCGCACCGCGGCCGACGTGCTCGCCTTCGCCGAGAGCGCGCCGTGAAGCGAGCGGCGGGCAGCGCCCCCCCTGGATCGTATAGGGTGGCACGGGGTCCGGATCGTCCGCTGGGCGTCCACGCAGGACGCCGAGATCCCCGCGACGCGACCCGAGGAGGGTGAGTTGCGCACCGAAAGCCTCCCGATGGGCCCGGCTCCGGCCGGCGCGAGCGATCGATCTCGTCGAGCACTAGCCTGCGCGCTCGGGCTGGCGATCATGCTGACGGCGTCGGCGCGGGTCGCCGGCGGGGCCGACGCGCCCGCCGACGCGGGCACCACCACGCCGAAGCCCGCCTTCTTCCGCGGACCGTTTCGGCTGGTCGTGGAACGCGGCGGAGCGCGCTTCTGGCCGGAGAACACCCTCGTCGCGTTCCGCGCCGCGCACGCCCGCTGGCCCGACGCCGTGCTCGGCACCACCGCTCGCCTGACCGCTGACGGCGCGCCGGTGCTGATGCACGACGAAACCGTCGATCGGACCACCGACGGCTCGGGCCGCGTGCGCGACCTCACCCTGGAAGCGATCCGCCGCCTCGACGCCGGCTTCCGCTTCACGGTGGAGGGATCGTCGGGCTTTCCACAGCGCGGCCGCGACGTTCGGGTACCCACCGTCACGGACGCGCTGACCGCGCTCCCAGACGCGCGCTTCCAGATCGACGTCCCGGACGCGGACACCGCCGCGGCGCTGGTCGTCCTGCTCAAGGGAACCCGCGCCACGGCGAGGGTCCTCGTCGCCTCGGCCGATGCAGCGGCGCTGGCCCGGGTCCGCGAGCTCGCCCCCACGATCGCCCCGACGATCGACCTCAGCTCCGCGCGCGCGCGGGTGGAG